>DATNPE010000429.1:0-3101 GCA_036703355.1 Allocoleopsis sp.
GCAGTCGCTCGTCTTGGATGTATTGATTTACAAACCCTGCCACGGATTTGAAGGATTGTAGTTGCAGCATATCTGGGGCGACCTTGAGCATATCGCTGAAGTGGCTAAAAGGTTGGGTCATCAGGGGGAGTCCTTTCTCAAACACCTGAGCAGATGCTTGGTAGAAGCGATGATAGCCTGCGACATCGGCAGGGTTGAATTGGTGAATTTGCTCTATCAGGTAATCGCGATCGCCGTTGTAGTGAAAGACAGAGCCATCTTCGAAACGGACGTTGTAGAACGGGTCCAGCGGCACCAAGGTGACATAATCCTCCGTTTTGCGATCGCTCAACTCAAACAATTCTTGAATTAGGTAAGGAGCGGTGATGATGGTAGGGCCTGCATCAAAGGTAAAACCATCTTGCTGGAAGACAGAAGCACGTCCCCCCGGTTGATCTCGCTTTTCCACAATGCTCACCTGATGCCCCTGTGCCTGGAGTCGGATGGCAGCCGACAGTCCCCCAAAACCACTGCCAATCACAATAATTTTCATACCACTTGCTCAGAACCGCCAACCTCATTAAACCAAGAGATTAGGGCAATCCCTTGCATTTTGTTGTTCCAACGATTCGGACGTGCCGTATTAAATCGGTGTCAGAAATCATTCAGGATCTCAATAGTACAGAGCCACGAATCTAGGGCAGAATAAAATCATTTCCACCCCCATCATGACTCCTACCGAACTGAAACGCTATCTGGAGCAGGTTGTGCAGCGATCGCTGAAGCTGAGTGTGATGATTTGGGGTGCACCCAGGATCGGCAAATCTAGCATTGTGGCGCAGGTGGCAGAGGCGCGAGTCGAACAAAGGTGGAAAGTTGTAGAATGCAACTGCTTTAACGGCAGCCGCTTCTACCTCGCAGATGTGGCTCGAATCGTCAGAGTTGTTTCCGCATACCAAGAATGAGAAACGCCCTAGAAGCAGTCAATCGTGGGGAACTTGGCTTGGGCTTGCAGGCAGTCCCACAGATAAACCGCAAGCCCAAGGTCTCCGGTCCACAGCGGATAGCGCAACTGCCGATAGAGCTGCTGGGACAGTTCGTACTGGGCGATCGCGTGCATGGCGAAGATTCTGGCGCGCTCCAGCCACAGCTGATTGCCTGTGCGGATAAAGAGCTTGAGAAATGCATAGCCATTGCCCCCGGTGCCGTGACAGAGATTGGACCCCTTCTTCAATGGACCTGCTTGCCACGTCAGTTCTCCCCCCTGCTCCAAAAGGCGCTCGAATGGCTCATTGACTCCTTGGGGAAGGAGAGCCAAAGCCGTGACCATTCCAGGTGCCCCATGACAGTACTGCACCAAGTGGGGAGCTTCACTGGGATGAGCGGCATCATAAATGGCGGGCCAGTTGGCTTGGTCTGCCTCCATCACTGCGGTCTGAACCACTGTTGCCATCGCTTTCGTGGCAATGTCTTGAAATACCTCCTCGCTCAACAAGGACCGTCCAACTATCAATGGGGTTAAGTTGCTGGCAAAGCCATGGACGGGTCCGAGCCATTGCTGTTGAGTGCCGTACAAATCAACCGTCCATAAATACCCCGCTTCCCCTACGGGTTGCCACTCGCGTAATAGGAGAGCGGCCTGTGATTGGAAAACCTCTTGCCATCTGGATTCCTGCGTCCACTGATGCATAAAGTAAGCAGCGAGCATTGAACCTGCGATCCCCCACATCAGTTCCCGAATCGGCTGAGTATCGTTCTTGTGAATGGCGTGCAAAATTTGGATCGCGGTCTCTTCTGAGGGAGAGAGCTTGTATTGCAGCAGTAGCAGGGGCAGTTCTCCAAACAAATAAGACGACTGCTCTGGATAGGGGCTCACCTGGGGATAGCACTGGCGATTTTGCGCTAGCGTGGTATCGAGATGAGTTGCGACATCAAAGGTTGAATCAATGGCTCCAACGCTTTGCAGGTAATGGATGGCCCACAGGACCCCTGCTTGACCAAAATACAGGTCGCTACCGAAGGCTTGGTCGTCCATCGGGTGCCCGGACAACAACGGGGCTGTTTGCAGTTGAGCCATAGTTTCCTGGGCGATCGCCCGGATGGCTTGTTGAGCCGTATCGCGATTCCAGGTTAGTTGCGAAAGTGGATAATGTCTGGCTGGATCAAAGAGTGCCATTGTTCACCTCGGTAAGAGCGTGATTGAGCGCCGTTATGTTGAAGAGGCGATCGCGGGGAGATAGAGCAATCGCTGGTTGGAGTTGGGTGTTGAGACGCTGAGGGTCTTGCGCTCGCCGCTGCGAGAGAGGATAGGATAGTCCTGGAGAATCGAGTGGTAGCTCGATCGCTGGGATGACTTTGGCCTGACTCCCCTCAAGCAACAATACATGGCTAGCGGTGAAATCTGTGACATTCTTGCAGTAGATGACCATCAGGGACTTGCCATTCTGGAACTAAAAAACGTAGAAGATCGATACCTGATCCAACAGCTGACTCGTTACTATGCCAACCTGGTAGAAGAGCAACCTTTTCAGCAAGATATTGATTATTCACGCCCCATTCGGCTGATTGCGATCGCCCCCAGCTATCATCGGCACAATGTGGTAGATAGCGAATACAGCAAACTTGAATTTGAGTTACTTCAGTTTTCTGTGATCAAGGATGAAAATGGCTTTCATTTGCTCTTGCAGCAATTCGAGAAGGAGTTTGCGCCCAAGCAGTATCCTATTGCTTATCAAGAGATTGAGACCCCAGAAGTAGATGGTATTCCTGAAATTCCAGAATTGCTAGTTAGGTGGTTAGGCGGTTGCACCAGAGAAGAACAGGAAGGTTTTTTAAGGCTAAGAAGTAAACTGCTTTCCTGTAGTCCCCGGATGAAGGAAATCGTCGATAAGCGAGTGATTCAATACGGTTCCGGCAAGACCAGGCTCTGTGCAGAAATTTACTTTCAGCGAAAGTCACAAAGGCCAATTTTATTCCTGTGGCTCCCAACCCCCACCACCTATCTATGGAGTCGTGCCAAAAGAGTAGTAGTGGGTCGCCTTCGCATTTGGACGGATGGTAAGACGATCTCTCATGTTGGTCATGTAGCAGAGGGCTTTGGCAGAATGAAGACTCAAGAAGAA
>DATNPE010000430.1:0-4537 GCA_036703355.1 Allocoleopsis sp.
GTTGCAACAGCACCGTGTCGTCTTGAATCCCCAGCCCTTCACCCCTGAACCTCAGTTAGAAGCATCTGAGTTACTACAGCAGCAGACTGCCTTTGGCTACACCGCTGAGGATGTCGAGCTGATCGTAGAGGCGATGGCGGCAGAAGGAAAGGAGCCAACGTTCTGCATGGGCGATGACGTTCCCTTAGCAGTACTTTCCGATAAGCCACGGTTGCTCTACGACTACTTCAAACAGCGCTTTGCCCAAGTCACCAACCCACCGATTGACCCTCTGCGGGAAAGTTTGGTGATGTCGCTCTCCATGCTGTTGGGCGAACGGGGCAATCTGTTAGAAGCCAAACCCGACTATGCGCGGATGTTAAGGCTGGAGACGCCTGTACTCAGCGAAGCGGACTTGGATGCGGTGAAAACGTCAGGGTTTGAAACAGCTGAACTCTCCACCTTATTTGAAATTTCCGCAGGGCCTCAGGGACTAGAGGCGGCGGTAAGGAACTTGTGCGATCGCGCTACTGAGGCGGTCAGTGCTGGAAAGAAGATTCTCATTTTAAGCGATCGCATCGGCGGACGTTTGAACGAAACATCTAGCTACATTCCACCCTTGCTGGCAGTGGGTGCCGTACACCACCATCTGATTCGGAAAGGGCTGCGGATGAAGGCGTCGCTCGTTGTCGATACGGCACAGTGCTGGAGTACCCATCACTTCGCCTGCTTGATTGGCTATGGTGCAGCAGCAGTTTGTCCTTACTTAGCTTGGGAATCGGTGCGTCAGTGGTGGGCTGATTCCAAGACTCAGAAACTGATGGAACGGGGCAAAATTCAGAAGCTGACCATAGAACAAGCTCAGAAGAATTACCGCAAGGCCGTAGAAGCGGGATTGTTGAAAATCCTGTCCAAGATGGGGATTTCGCTGCTGTCGTCCTATCAGGCCGCTCAGATTTTTGAGGCGATCGGAATTGGGGCAGATTTGTTGAATCTTGCCTTTAGGGGAACAACCTCGCGTTTGGGAGGTTTGAGCATTGCCGAGTTGGCGCAAGAAGTTATTTCGTTCCACACAAGAGCGTTCCCAGCACTGACGGGGAAGAAGCTGGAAAACTTTGGGTTTGTCCAGTATCGTCCGGGTGGTGAATATCACATGAACAGCCCCGAAATGGCGAAGGCCTTGCATAAGGCGGTGGAAAACCGGAGTTACGACCACTACGACGTTTACAAGCAGTATTTGCAAGGGCGTCCGGTGACGGCACTGCGGGATTTGTTGGATTTCAACGGTGTTAGCGAAGCGGGTGGCGATAGCGAACATCGTACTCCCATTTCGGTTGAGGAAGTAGAACCTGTTGAAGAAATTGTCAAGCGGTTCTGTACAGGGGCGATGTCTTTGGGCGCACTATCGCGGGAAGCGCACGAAGTCTTAGCGATCGCCATGAATCGGATGGGGGGTAAGTCCAACTCCGGCGAAGGTGGGGAAGACTCTATTCGATATAAGATTCTCGATGATGTCGATGAAACTGGGCTTTCTCCCACGCTGCCTCACCTCAAAGGGCTGCGGAATGGGGATACCGCAAGTTCGACGATTAAGCAGGTGGCATCAGGTCGTTTTGGCGTGACACCAGAGTACTTGATGAATGCCAAGCAACTCGAGATCAAAATGGCTCAGGGCGCTAAGCCGGGAGAAGGGGGTCAGCTACCAGGTAAGAAAGTGAGTCCGTACATTGCCATGCTGCGGCGCTCTAAGCCGGGAGTCCCACTGATTTCACCACCGCCTCACCACGATATTTATTCAATCGAGGACTTGGCACAGCTAATCTTCGACTTGCACCAGATTAATCCCCAAGCGCAGGTGTCGGTGAAGTTGGTTGCGGAAATTGGCATAGGTACGGTGGCGGCTGGAGTTGCCAAAGCCAATGCCGATATTATCCAAATTTCCGGTCATGACGGTGGGACAGGGGCGTCTCCCTTGAGTTCGATCAAACATGCTGGCGCTCCTTGGGAATTAGGGGTGACGGAAGTGCATCGGGTGTTGATGGAAAATCAACTGCGCGATCGCGTCCTGCTCAGAGCTGATGGTGGCTTGAAGACGGGTTGGGATGTAGTGATGGCGGCATTGATGGGGGCAGAAGAATATGGCTTCGGCTCTGTAGCAATGATTGCCGAAGGGTGTATAATGGCGCGGATTTGCCACACCAATAATTGCCCAGTGGGTGTTGCCACGCAGCAAGAACAGTTACGCAAGCGCTTTCCAGGAACACCAGAGCATGTAGTCAATTTCTTCTACTTTGTAGCGGAGGAAGTGCGATCGCTCTTGGCGCGACTGGGCTATCGGAAATTGGAAGACATTATTGGTCGGGCTGACTTGCTGAAGGTACGGGAGGGTATTAAGTTAACAAAAACCGACGCCCTGAACTTGAATTGCCTGATTCAATTGCCCGATACGAAGAGCGATCGCAGCTGGTTACAGCATGAAGTCGTTCACAGTAATGGCCCTGTCCTCGACGATCAGTTGCTTGCTGATGCCGATATTCAGAACGCAATTCGCACTCAAGGGTCTGTAACCAAGGATGTCGGCGTCGTGAATACCGACAGAACTGTAGGGACACGTCTTGCTGGTGCGATCGCCAAGCAGTATGGAAATACTGGCTTTGAGGGGCAAATTACCCTGAAATTTAAAGGTGCTGCGGGTCAAAGCTTTGGAGCCTTCAACCTTTCCGGCATGACACTCATCTTGGAAGGTGAGGCCAATGATTATGTGGGCAAAGGGATGCATGGCGGTGAAATCATTATCAAGCCTTCAGCCGATGCCACCTACGACCCTGCCCAAAATGTCATTGTGGGCAACACCTGTCTTTATGGCGCGACAGGCGGCACTCTGTGTGCCAATGGCGGTGCGGGTGAGCGCTTTGGCGTCCGCAATTCTAAAGGTCAAGCTGTGATTGAGGGAGCTGGTGACCACTGTTGCGAGTACATGACAGGTGGCATCATCGTTGTCTTAGGCCACGTTGGTCGCAATGTCGGTGCGGGTATGACGGGAGGACTGGCTTACTTCCTCGATGAAGATGGCAGTTTCCCTGCAAAAGTCAACCGGGAAATTGTTAAGATTCAACGGGTCATCACATCAGCAGGCGAACAGCAGCTTAAAGAACTCATTCAAACGCACGCTGATCGTACCGATAGCCCGAAAGCGAAAACAATCCTGCGTCACTGGTCTGATTATCTGCCGCAATTCTGGCAAGTCGTACCGCCTTCAGAGGCTGATACTCCAGAAGCAAATCCTGATGCTGTGGAGGAGAGAATTTTGAGCTCAGTCCAGTAGGCCAGGGATTGGAGTTAGTAGTTAGTGGTTCGTGAAGGTTTTTACTAACTACTAACTACTAACCACTAACCCTTTCTCGCCATCAGTTCTTTTTCTTTTTCTTTGTTCTGCATTTCCATCAGTTCTTGCACCGTTACAAAGGTGTAACCACGCTTTTTGAGCTGGGTAATCACTTGCGGTAGAGCTTGTACCGTTTTTGCACGATTGCCACCCCCATCGTGCAACAAAACAATTCCTCCCCCTGAAGCTTCCTTCAGAACTCGGTTCGTCAAGGTAGCAGGATTTCCATAGCGCCAGTCTAGAGAGTCTGCTGACCACATGACCACAGCATACTTTCTCTGATGAGCGTAAGCCGCTAACCCATTATTCAGGATGCCACCCGGTGGTCTGAACAGAACTGTCTTGATGCCGGTGAGCTTGTAAACCAACTGGGTTGTGCGATCAATTTCACGAGCAGCCCCGACGGAATCGTACCGATGATACTGATGACTCCATGTATGGTTGCCCAAGGCATGACCATCAGCAACGATCCGCTTCAGAAGCTGTGGATAGGTTTGCACCTGCCTCCCTACTACAAAAAAAGTTGCCTTGACGTTATTTTTCTTGAGGATATCCAAGACCTGCCCTGTGCTATGAGGCCAAGGACCATCGTCAAAGGTCAGTGCGATTGGCTTGACGGTTACGCTTTGCTCAGTTGGCTTTGCTGATGCGCCCTGAGCCACTGTTTTATAGTTACTAGTGAGCTTGATTTGTTTAAAGGTTTTTCCTTGAAACTGAGCCGGTATAGGCGTGTTGAGTCGTCGGATTTTTTCTTGCTGTACCAATTTAGCGATAACTTTCTTGTATGCCTGATTGGTTTGGGCAACTAAAAGTTTTTCCTCCGCAACCTCTGAATTGGGTTTTCCCTCCTGAATCGAATTAGTCTCCTGTACCAGACTTCTCGGGCTTGCAGACCGAGCAGCGGGCAGGCTACAGCCGGATAAAAAACCTAGAGCGGCGGCGACTACAACAAGCGAGAGGCTGCGCTGTCCAAAAAATAAGTGACGGTCTGCCACGTTAACTCTCCTTCTCTCCTCATACACACAGGCGGCAAGTCAATCGATTGGGAATTGACGATTTGAGATGTTGGTTGGTTTGACGCGATCCCTCAATGGATGGGACTTGTTAGCACAGAGGGCGCAGCCCGGATTTTAGATTGATGATGCAAGATTCTTCAATCCCTGAGAAGGGGAT
>DATNPE010000431.1:0-5264 GCA_036703355.1 Allocoleopsis sp.
TTTCGTTGCCTGTGAATTGGGTTGATAGTTCTTGCCAAGTGGGGGGTTGGTAGCCGAAGACGAATTGGAAAAATTTGGCGGCTTCGGGTTGGTCGTAAGTGAAGTCGTCGGCGTTGGGGTTAGGGGCTACGTTTAGGTTGATGGATTGAGCGCGGTTGTTGACGAAGGTGATTGACCACTCGGTTTGGGGAAATTGGGGAAACAGTTGGCGCAGTTGGGTGGCGGAGTAGGTGTAGGTCACGCCGTCCGAGGTGGTGAGACGGGTCTGGTAGGGACCAAAGGTACGCTCAACGGCTTGAGGAGTTTGGTTGAGCACGGGCTGCCCTGCTCTCGCTGGATTTGCCAGTAGACCTGTAAGAGTTAATCCAGCTAAGGCAAGGCTATAAAACCGAAGGTTCATAATTTAAGGTCAGATTGCTGTTCATAGACTTCAACTGAATGACTAGTTTTTCAGGGCAATAAAATGAAAGTTTTTCCTATTAAAAAATATGAGCCTGAATTGAAGAGGTTGCTGACCCCAATAATCTGGTAGTTTTTGCTACAAATTTGCAGATTTCATCAGACTTTTATCGAAATTTGCTGGTTTTTATTTGCCACTTTACGGAACAATCGGCTAGCATTTGTATCGTTATGTATGGGAATGTTAAGAGCGTCTGTTACGGGCGATCGCAACTAGTCCCGACTCTCTCTTACGTGGAACGCACGTTTATGGCGTCAACAAATCAAGTTAGTTTTGCCCTGTTTCTGACAACAGTGGCTCCTGTGAATGGCCGCTCTCCCTTTAAGGCTCAGCTTGATCTCCTCAAACCTTTACGGCAGTGGCTGGATAACGTTGAAGTTAAAACGCCTCAGTTAGCTCACTTTTTAGCGAAGGTAATTCCTGCTCAGTGCCCTTTTGAAAGAGACATTACCCTCTTTGGCCGCAAGGTGGCTCACATTCCACCTCTATGCAAACTTAATCCTTTGTACGAGGAATTAGTGGGCCTGCGGTTTCGCGCCCTCTGCTACTTGGTAGACCAGTGTGGTGAGGATATTCAAGCCTATTCTTAGACTTAACTGGTTGCGGCTACTAGCTGAGCTTCGATTTTGGCGGCATCGATCGCCCGACCAATAAAGACTAGGCGAGTTTCTGGCGTTTCATCGGCTTGCCAAGGGCGATCGTAGAAGCGCTCAAAGCGTTTTCCCACACCTTGCAACACTAATCGCATCGGCTTATTGGGTACTGCCACAAATCCCTTAATTCGATAGATTTCTTGCTCTTGAACCAGGGCTTCTAGCTGACGTTGCAGTTGGTCGGGGTCAAAGCTTTGGTTCAGGATCAGGTAAGTTGAGCTGATATCGTCATCGTGGTCATGTTCTTCTTCGGTGTCGTGATGGCTAGGGCGCTGGGCCAGGTTGTCTTCCACCGCTGCCTGGAAGCCTAGCAATACCTCTGGGTTAAGCTGGCCGCGATCGCTCGCTACAATCTTCACTGCTCTGGGCAACTCTTGCTGAATCAGTTCTAGGGCTTGCGTTTGGGCTTCAGCATCCACGAGATCGGTTTTGTTCAGCACCACCAAATCGGCACAGGCCAGCTGGTCTTCAAACAATTCTTGCAGCGGGGTTTCGTGATCCAAGTTGGGATCAGCTTGCCGTTGGGCTTCCAAGGCTTGCAAGTCACTCGCCAGCGTTCCGTGAGTCACTGCTTCACAATCCACCACCGTTACCACCCCATCCACGGTGGCAGCATTGCGGATTTCGGGCCAGCGGAACGCTTTGATCAACGGCTTGGGCAGAGCCAAACCAGAGGTTTCAATCAAAATACAATCCAGCTCATCTCGCCGCTTGATCAGCTCTAGCATCGTCGGCAAAAACTCTTCCTGCACCGTGCAGCAGAGACAGCCATTGGTTAGTTCCACAATGTTAGGAGCGTTAGCCGCACTGACTGCCTGCTCCTCACCCGACTCATCTGGACACACTTGGCAAGACCGCAGCAAATCGCCATCAATTCCCAGTTCGCCGAATTCATTCACCAAGACCGCAATTCGCCGACCTTGATTGTTTTGCAACACATGTCGAATCAGGGTGGTTTTACCACTGCCAAGGAAGCCAGTAATGACGGTAACAGGGATTTTTGCAGCCATGCCTAAACTCGAAAAGGATATCGAAAGGATACAAAAAAGGCGAGAAGAGATCGGAAGGAGAGGGCGATCGCTTACACGAATATCGCTTGCTCAGGGTATCACTCAATGGATGACACCTTCAACCTAATAATCCTGAAAGCTCAATGATTGCTTTACAACCACCAAGCCTCCAGGATTACAAGTTTTGCTCACAATGGAGACTAAATTTTAGGTAGAGGACAATGCCTCAAGAGCTCGCGAAGTCAGCTTATTCAGCCGTCGCCATTTCCGTGCTGCCACGACCGCGACGACGAGTCAGCGTATTGAACAGCATCACCCCGATCGCCTTGATCAGATTGCCTTCCAGCTCATTGAACAACTTCATGTTCATACCGAAGGCTGCATTGGCTTCATCCACAATCCGATCCGCCGTCGCCTCATCTACAGGCAGCTCATTCATCGCCTGACGGTAGGTATTTTTGAACGCCTTCTCATCAGCAATATCGGCAAACTCATAGAAAGCAGTACCATCGCCTTCCAAGTTCATCGCCCGCTGAGCAATCCCCTTAAGGATTTGCCCGCCAGAGAGGTCACCCAAATACCGAGTGTAAGAGTGCGCCGCCAACAACTCAGGCTCCGAAGCAGCAATCTCATGAATCCGCTGCACATACGCTTGAGCCGCAGCCGAAGGAGCCACTTCCTCGCGCCAATTGGGACCGTAATAGTAGTAAAGATCCTGCTCTAAACTTTCCTTCCGATTTAGCTGCGGAAAGTAGAACTTTGAGACAATCGGATGGTTCTGGAGCCGATCCATTTCCTCTTCGATCGCAGAATAAACGAAGTAGAGATTGGCGACCAGCTTCCGGTAAGAAGTTTTCTCAACAACTCCCTTCAAAAAGCACTTTACGAAGCCGACGTTCTCAGCCATAGTGTGGGCTTTTTTAGTGCCCTCACGAAGTTTGGTTGCTAAATTACCGTTGCCCTCTAAATTGGTAGCGACAGTACTGGTCATACTAAATATCCTGCTAAATTTCCCAACACTAAAGTTGCTTGCTGGAATGGCGATCCTGACAAAGCACAAAAACCACCTAAATCGTTACAGTAGACCGATTTGATAAGAATTTGTGTTAAATATTCTGAAGCTCTACAAAGCCAAAGCCACCAAAAACCCCAGCAAAGCCAAACTTCCTCCACATTCAACCCATTACATCACAAGCATCAGCGCTGGATGTTAAGAAATGTAAGGGAGCTGATCTAATTTGCAACAAGGATGAAGGAGGGAGGAAAGAGATAGTGCTGAGTACTGAGTGCTGAGTGCTGAGAAGTACAGAAGGGGCTAGAAGCCAGGAGCCAGGAGTCGGGAGCCAGAAGTTAGGAGATAGAAACTGGGAAGGAGGCAGGAGCTTAGGGTTAAGCAACAACCGCTAAAAGCCAACAGCTAGAATTAGCAAACAAAAAGCTCGAAACACCTACACTTAAATTCGTTTGGAGGGGGTCTGGGGGACGCAACCGTCCCTCAGCGGGGGTTTGGGGGCGAGTGCCCCCAAGCTCTGGGTTCTAACTCAGCAACAACCCAACTGGGAAATGTTGCAACACCTCACCCACCAGCAACTTCCCACTCCCCTCCACAGACTGAGCCGTGAGGGCATTCCGCCATACACCAGGCGCACCAGAAGGTAACTCGATCGCCGTATCTTGCCAAACCTCCTGCGTCAGCGGATACTCACCTGGTTGAATCATCTCCGTCAAAAAGCGAGGTGCGATCGCGATCGCCATTTGGTCTTGATACCGCCGAGCAAACGCCACCACATGATTTTGCCAGCGTCCCGTGACCGTCAGCGGCAGATAATCCCCATCCCGGAATAGCTCCACCGCTTGATTTCTCGCTTGCAATCCTTGGAACGTCAAAAACAGCTTAATCCGCCCATCCTCCTTGGTATCCAACAGCTCCGAAACCAGATCCAAAATATTGGTCGAGATCTTCTGCTTTAGATCTTCCAAACAAGCTTGTCGCTGCTCGAAATTCACCGGACGGCGGTTATCTGGATCGACCAAACTCAACTCCCAAAACTCTGTGCCTTGGTAGAAATCAGGGATACCTGGAGAAGCCAACTTCAGCAAGGTTTGAGACAAAGAATTGAACATGCCATAGTAAGCCACTCGCTGCTGGAACGGACGCAACTCTTTGAGAAAAGGATTGTCCGCAGCAGGTTGTAGAACCGACTCCACAAACTGAGCAAAGGCATTTTCGTAAGCGGGATTGGGACGCAGCCAAGCCGTATGCACTTTAGCTTCCCGCACTGCCTTGACCACATAATCTTTGACTCGACCCACAAACTGCTCAAATTCCTCCTCCTGAAAAGGAAGCGCCCCGACCACCGTTTGGTAGAAGAAGTATTCGTCATTGTCATCGGGCATGATCTCACGCTGTTGGCGCAACTTCTGGGAGCGGTTAATTTGGCTCCAAGTGGTCACCTGCTGCTCCCACTCATCTGGGATCTCTGAGAGTACATTCAGCCGCGCCCGCACATCTTCGCCACGCTTGGTGTCGTGGGTCGCAGTCGTACTCATCGCATGAGGCCAGTCGGCTTGCCGTTTTTGATTAAATTCGTGGAAAGCCTCTAGGGGTAAGCCAAAATGGCTAGGATCGCCCCCGACTTCGTTCAGGGAGACCAGGCGGTTATAGACATAGAGGGTGGTATCCTCAATTCCCTTTGCCATCAAAGGGCCAGTATACTGCTGCATCCGCATGACAAAGTAGAGCCAATGATCTTTTTCAGTTTGGGTCAGAGACTCGTCATACTCTAAGAGCAGCAATTTCTCAATGAAGTCTAGCTCATGTTGTAGTAGGGGCACTCGCTCTTTAGCGCTGTCAATCACTTCTGTAATGTAGGCGCGATCGCGCTCAGGCAAACCATCTTGCGTAATGTAGGTGCGGTAGATGGGGAAGATGGTCAGGACTTCCGCCAAAGCTCGCTTTAGACCATTAATGGTGAAGTCATTGCCATAGCGATATTTGCTAGAGATATTCTTGAGCAGATGAGTTAGGTTCTCGACATCCCCTGCTAAGTTCTTCTCTAGAATCAGGCGTTTGTTGTCACTGACCAACTCCTCATAGGTCGCCCTAGTACGAGTCAATTTAGAGTAGATTTCATCAAATCT
>DATNPE010000432.1:0-3352 GCA_036703355.1 Allocoleopsis sp.
CATAACAGGACCAGGTTTGCTCCCAAGGCACGCCCAAGCGATCGCCCAGCTGGATAATTTCCGTTTTTTTTAGCTCTAGCAGGGGGGAGACAATTTGGATTGGTTGGCCTTCGCGGCCTTGCTTGGTCCCCAGCCGAAACACTTCTTGCATGGCTTGAATATAGTCGGGGCGGCAGTCTGGATAGCCAGAGTAGTCGAGACTGTTCACACCAATGTAAACTCGTTCTGCTGCAATCGCTTCGGTGTAAGCCAAGGCAAAGCTCAAGAAGATGGTGTTGCGGGCAGGGACATAGGTGACAGGAATCTGATCTGCCATCTCTGCTAGAGAGCGATCGCTGGGTACGGCAATTTTGTCATCGGTGAGGGCAGAGCCACCCCAGAGGCGCAGGTCAAAATTCACAACTTGATGTTGGATCACGCCTGCGGACTGAGCGATCGCGGCTGCTGATTCTAGTTCTCGACGATGCCGTTGCTGGTAGTCGAAGGAGATGGCATAGGTGTCGCAACCATCTGCCTTAGCTTGGTAGAGCACTGTCGAAGAATCTAAGCCGCCGGATAACAAAATCACTGCTTTGACTGCCACGGTCAACGTCTCCTGTCTAACCCCAAGTCTCCATCATTCAATATCCGCAGCGTTTACGGAACTGGTTGCGGGTTGATTATTAGGCTGGAGTTTGTTACTCGCGGAGGTTCTGGTGGGTTGTTGGGTGGTAAGTACCATTTCGCGGTGCCGTACTGTGGCGATCGCGACTTCCCAGGGAAACGTAAACGACTGAAAGGATTCCGGTGAAATCTTGTCGTAGTCGAGGTCTTCAATCACCCGACGTAAAATCGCAAACAGCTGATGTTGCAAGGTTTCCAGTTGAGCCAAATCCTGAATCTGACTCACTTGGTCTACGAGTTCCAAGACTTTGAGGTTGTAGGCATCGGCGCGGTTTTTCTGGCGAGCTTCCAAGCGCGATCGCAGTTGCCAAAAGCTAGACACACAGAGAATGCTGACAGACAACAACAAGCCAATGACTTCAGCGTATTTTTCTAAAAAGCTGGGTTGGTCGAGGCTGTAGTAGGCTTTGGCCCCTGGATGCAAGGGTAGCCCAAAGCCTTTGCCAGGGCTGGGAGCGCTCACTGTGGCAGCACGGGGGTTGAGAGTGGACAGTTCATTGCGATACTCATAAAGGCTACGAGTAATCTCATAAACAACGGCTTCATCCACCCCTTGATGAGTCAGAAGAATGGCTTGCACGGAAGCCGCAGGCAGGTCTCGCTCTGGGATAGCTGGGGTGGCGTTATAGGTTCCTTGGGGAATTTTTAGGGCTTCAATCTGTGGTTGGGAAATTTTAATCGCCTCAACTTGGTCAAGCGGCACTAACCGACCAGGGCTAGCTTGCAATAACTGGCGAACTTCTGGATTACCCAAAGCAATGCTGCGAAAGATGGCATCCACTTTGCCTTGACGAAACTGAGTGTGGGCTGCCTGAGGATTGAGCGTCACGGCCCGAAAATCTGCGGCAGTCATACCGTAGTGCTGCATCAGTTGCCAAAAAAACACATAGGAGCCACTGCCTTGAGGCATGAGGGCAATGCGCTTACCCCGTAGGTCAGGCACAGTGCGAATGTTAGATTTCTCCGCCGCGATGAGATGGAAAACTTCTGGAAAGAGGGAAGCCACCGCGCGAATCTTAGGAGAGGGTAACGTATCACTTTGGGCGATCGCGAAATCCACTCGTCTCGCTTCTAGAAGTTGCATGTTCTCTCGCGAGCCGCTGGTTTCTAGCAATCGAATCTGAATGCGAGGGTGATGACGAGTGACGACTTCTGCCAGAGTTTGGCCAAAGGCATAATATTCCCCGCTGGGGCCTGCTGTGGCAATGGTGAGCTGGTAGACACGCCGCGAGTCATAGATTAGTTTGCCTGCGAAGGCTCCCGCCACCGTCACTAAACCCAACAAGGCGATTGGAATGAGCCAGGAACTCCGCATTGGTATCCCTCTAGAGAAACGGTACTGGCGGTAGACTTATCGCATCGCAGCTTCGATCGCAGCAGTTGAAATAGAGGTGGTTGTAGCGTCCGGAACCTCCACCACAATCATATAACCAGAGAAGTTTTTGCCGCCTGCTGTGGCTAGCGCCTTCAAAATCTGCGGCATATCGGCCTTTTGGAGATAGCCCGTCTCGTCATAAACCTCTAACGCAGACAGGCAACCAATGGTGGGATTCCACTCAGCACTGGCTGGGTAGCGTTCCTTGCCACTAAAGAAATCCGTCGCCTCACCACTGCCATGAATCCGAAACAGCGATCGCCCCGCTTTCCCTGCCCAGTAGGTTTGCCGAATGGGTCGGTAGTTGCGCCAAGTAGGAGGCAGCAGTGCTTGATAGGTGGCTAAGTTGCCTGTAAAACGCCCTTTTTGACCAGGAAGAAACGATCGCACCCCTGACTCGAAGGGGATGAACAACTTCACTAAAGCAAACTGGCCGTAAGCCCCAAAAAACTCAAAATCGGGTTGCGGCACCACGCCTTCAATCCGGTAGATGCCCTGCGGCGTTTCCCCCCGCTCAAAGTTCCAAGCCAAATTGTGGAGCGATCGCAACAATAGCGGCACTGACCACAGTTGGCCATTTTGCCGCACAAACTGTCCCGAAGCATCTTTCAACACGGCACGACACAGTAAACCGCGATCGCGAGGGCACAGGACATATAAGTGGAGCTGTTGCGGCGCGATCGTCCATTGCAAGAGATCTTTTAAAGGTGGGGTTGCCTGTGGAGCGAGGTTGGCTGCGACATCTGCCAGAGTGGTTTGCAGAAACGTATCTTGCGACCAATGCGGAAAACGCTGGCGTACGCGATCGCTCAATAATTGCAATTCTTCTGACGGTAAACCACCTTTCGCCAAAGCAGATAAAGCCATTGCTACCCATTGCGGGTCAGTACTACGTGCAATGGTTTGCCGAAAAGATGACTCCAAACTGCCGTACCGAGCGGGAAAGTGCAAATAAAGCTGCGTTCCTACCTGCATTGCCATATCCACCGTTCGCATTTGTGGCTGAGACAGCTTAGAAGTACTGGTCAACGCCAAAATTCCCTGCAAAGCTTGGACCACCTCGGCGTACTGCGGTTCCCTGAGAGCTGTAGCCCAGAGCACGGTTCGCCAGTGGCGCTCGTTGGCGTCGGTCACTGGATAGCGGCTGAGGTCGTAGTTTTCTGGCTGGGCTAAGCGAACCTGCTTCTGGCGTTGCTCTACTCTGGCGGCAGCGGTGGCTTTGGGCACTGGGTTGGCAGTCGCGATATTGTCAGCGGCGATCGCGTTTCTTCCAGACAACAAGCTAAAGAGCAGCATCCCAGCCATGAGGAGCGA
>DATNPE010000433.1:0-2194 GCA_036703355.1 Allocoleopsis sp.
CTGCATCATTTGATTGGCAAAAACTCATCGCTCAGAGCCTGCTCCAGGGGATAAGGACAAGCTTCTGGAAAGGTTTCGTAGGGGAGGTCTGTTTCTCGGACTGCTAGATCTACTCCCGCCTGATGGCCTTGCTGCAAAGCCTCAGCTAGATAAGACTTAAGGCTAGGGTTTTCTTGGAGCAGGGTTTCAACTTCGCGACGTTGTTCTCGAATGGTGGCTAGCCAGCTATTGCTTCGCTTCTCAGGCTGAAACTGCCATTTCAACAGATGTCCTAACAGCACCGTTAAACGATTCCTGAGTTCGCGTCGTTCCTGCCTGCCCAACGTTTCAATTTCCTCTATCAAATTCTCCACATCAACCAGTTCCCACTGTTGCGCTCTCAGCAGTTTGGCTTGCTCTTGCGTCCAGGCATAGAAGTCAGCATCGTAGAGTGTGTTCATCGTCTTTTGGTTGGCTTCTAGCACTCGTTTGTCACTCCTATACCTACCCTCATACCACAGGTGGCATTTTATTTAGTGTAGCGATCGCCCCCTACCAGGCTTAACGATTGCGATGACTGAAAGCTGAGCCACTTTTCGATACAGCGAAAGCGTTAAATTTTACAAAACTTTTTACTTTCTCATAAAGCTACAAGTTAGGCTCTTCATGGCAGAGCCTATCCCTGACATCGGGAGACTGCTTGCTTTATTTGCGTCCCCAAGAGTCGCTAAACTACGAAGTGATACCTAAGTACCGCAATAATTATGAGTGTAGTTAGCCAAGTCATCCTCAAAGCAGACGACGAACTCCGCTACCCCAGCTCCGGTGAACTGAAAGACATCAGCGAATTTCTCAAGACTGGTGCTCAGCGGATGCGGATTGCTGCCGCTCTAGCTGAGAATGAGAAGAAAATTGTCCAAGAAGCTAGCAAGCAACTGTGGCAAAAGCGCCCCGACTTCATCTCCCCTGGTGGTAATGCTTACGGCGATCGCCAACGGGCTTTGTGCCTCCGTGACTTCGGTTGGTACCTGCGCCTCGTTACCTACGGGGTTCTAGACGGTGACAAAGAACCCATCGAGAAAATTGGCTTGATCGGGGTGCGGGAAATGTACAACTCCCTGGGTGTGCCTGTCGCGGGTATGGTTGAATCCATCCGGTGCTTGAAGCGGGCCTCTCTATCGCTCCTGACTGAAGAAGATGCTGCGGAAGCTGCTCCCTACTTCGACTACCTGATTCAAGCAATGTCCTGAGCGTTGAACTAAGTTTTCAAGATCAGCACAGTTGTGAATCTGATGTTATTTTGTGAATTTTAGTACGCGTTTAGTTTGATTCTCAGTTGGCAAATTGGCTTCCCCGCAGTTGGTGGAAGTTTCTGGCTCCCTCAGTCAGGAATTTCAACGAACTGTGGGGAAATTTTCGTTTCCAGGTAATCTAAGTCTTGAGTGAACAATTTCTCAACTCATTGTCACTTCAGTTTTGCGTCCGTATGGCAATACGGGGAGAGTCTAGATGCAGCTCGGCAAAGTGGTTAAATCTAATTCCCATTGCGACTATGTGGTGCAACTGAATGACGAGATGGGAGTCCAAGCGCCTCCAGCCCCAGAAGATTACGGCTTTGGCTGCTTTGTCAAGCTCGAAACCGAAAAACGCCACTGGGCGATCGGGCTGATTTACAACTCGCAACTCTTCAACCCCAACTTTCTCAACTCCGGACCAAGGCTTTCTAGTGAACCTGACCCCATCTTCACCCCGGATCTGATCAATGAAACCAGAGTGCTGCTGGGCACGGTTTTAATCGGGACGATGGAGCGGCAAGACAACCAACTTTATGGATGGCATGGCATTCCTCGAATTGTGGTGCCAGTCAATACGCCCGTCTACAAAATGACTGAGAGCGAGATTCACTGCTTTCACCTCACCCCAGAAGGTCGTCCGCAGTTTTGCTACTACAGTCACCTTTTGCGAGCAGGCGGTGCTTTCGCCTCACAACTAACTCACCAAGTTTTAGAAACCTTAGTCAACAGCGATTTCTTTACAGGCGCAGACCAACGGGCGCTGCATATTCTGTGTAAAGAGCTGTCTTGGAAAAATACGATGGGTGCGATTCGCTAACACCTAGAGCCATTCCAAAGCAACAAAAAACCGACAGCGTCCATCGGATTCTGTCGGCCAGTCGTGTGTTCCCTGTTGATGACTCGGCTAGAGTTGAGTCATT
>DATNPE010000434.1:0-4070 GCA_036703355.1 Allocoleopsis sp.
GCTGGGAAGCAAGTACCTGTGATTGCCAAGATTGAAAAGCACGAAGCCATTGAGCAGATGGAAGACGTGCTCTGCCTCTGCGACGGTGTAATGGTCGCACGGGGTGACTTGGGCGTGGAGCTACCCGCTGAGGATGTGCCCATTTTGCAAAAGCGGCTGATCGCGACTGCCAATCGCCTGGGTATTCCGGTAATCACCGCGACCCAGATGCTCGACAGCATGGTGAACAATCCTCGCCCCACCCGCGCAGAAATCTCGGATGTCGCCAACGCGATTTTGGATGGCACGGATGCGGTGATGCTGTCGAACGAAACTGCTGTGGGCAAGCACCCGATCGAAGCTGTTGCCACAATGGCCCGGATCGCGGTTCGCACGGAGCAAGAGCAAATTCGGCGCAACGTGGAAGACGGTGGGCGATCGATCCCCAATGCGATTAGCCAAGCGGTGGGTCGCATTGCTGGACAGTTAGATGCCTCCGCCATCATGACCCTGACCAAAACGGGAGCGACAGCCCGCAACGTTTCCAAGTTCCGCCCCCATACCCCAATTTTGGCGGTGACGCCTCATGTGGATGTGGCCCGACAGTTACAGTTAGTCTGGGGCGTTAAACCCCTGTTAGTTCTAGACTTGCCTTCGACCGGGCAAACCTTCCAAGCGGCGCTGAATGTGGCTCAAGAGAAAGATTTGCTCTCTGAAGGCGATCTGGTTGTGATGACCGCAGGAACCCTGCAAGGCGTGTCTGGTTCCACGGACTTGATTAAGGTAGAAGTGGTCACGGCTGTCTTAGGCAAAGGCATTGGCATCGGTCAAGGTTCTGTCAGTGGTCGAGCTAGGGTGGCTCATGCGAGTGCAGAAGTGAGCAACTTCAATCCAGGAGATATTTTGGTGACCTCCTGCACCAGTGCTGATTATGTCGAGATGATTCGCAAAGCGGCTGGCATTATCACCGAAGATGACAGCTTAACCAGTCATGCCGCTGTCATTGGTCTACGCTTGGGCGTACCTGTGATTGTGGGGGTGAAGAATGCCACCGAAATTATTCGGGACGGGGCGATTTTGACGCTGGATACCCATCGGGGCTTAGTTTATTCTGGTGCCGTAGGCGCGGCTCAAACTGACTCAGCCATTACAGTTAACTAGCCTAAAAATTCAAGAGTAAAGGCGATCGCTCCTCCCATTTGAGGATTAGGGGCGATCGCTTTGTCTGACTGTGTGGCCAATTCAGAAGCTTGAACGAACTGCGCGAATGATTGCAATGCCCAAATCTGCTCAAAGACGTTGTCAGAACCGACTAAATCTTGCAAGCTTATTGGAGTGGATTGACTTATCCGGTGAGGAATTGGCATGGCCTTAGAATACCCCGATGACCTAAAGTACCTAGACAGCCACGAGTATGTGCGCTTGGATGGCGATATTGCCACGATTGGCATCAGCGCCTTTGCGGTCGATCAGCTCGGTGACATCGTCTTTCTAGAGCTACCCGACGTGGGCGACAAACTGGTTAAGGGTGAAAGCTTCGGGACGATCGAATCGGTCAAAGCGGTGGAAGATCTCAATGCTCCGGTGACGGGAACAGTGGTCGATCGCAACAGTGCGATGGTGGATGCGCCCGAGCAAGTCGCAGAAGATCCCTATGGGGAAGGCTGGCTGCTGAAGATTCGGATTGATGAGTCGGAAGAGTTAGATGAAGTTCTGACCGCTGAGGAATATCGCCAACAAGTCGAGGGCGCATAGTTGACTGAAAAATTCTGAAGGCTGGGCAGCCGCGATCGCCCTTGAACCCCAGCAGAGTTCAGTTGGCTAAGCAAGAATAAGAATATCAGCAACACAAGATAACTCTGGTGAAATCAGGGTCGGTTATTTATTGCAAATTGTTGCAAAATGAACACAAATGACCTTCTTGTGTCCCTAAGTTCCATGCCAGAGTCTTTCACGTCCGAGCCTTCTATCTACGAGCAAGGTGCAACTGGATTGAGCAATTCTAAATCGAACCCTTCAGCCGCGATCGCGAGTACAACTGCTGCTCAGGTCACCGTCAATGGCCATCATTCACTCAGTCCCAATGGCAGTCCCAAACCCACGGGATCTAACTTAGTGCAGGGGTCGCTGTCTCAGACCGATGAATTTGTAGACCGTCACATTGGCCCCGGTGCTGCGGACTTGGACCAAATGCTGTCGGAGCTGGGTTTTTCTAGCTTGTCAGCCCTGATTGACCAAGCCGTGCCTCCCGGAATTCGGCTCCAGCGACCGCTGCAATTGGAGGAGGGCCGCAGCGAGTACGAACTGCTACAGGAGCTAAAAGCGATCGCCTGCGAGAACCATGTGTTTCGCTCGTTTATTGGCATGGGCTACTACGGCTGCATCACCCCCCCAGTGATTCAGCGCAATATTCTAGAAAATCCGGGCTGGTACACCCAGTACACCCCCTACCAACCAGAAATTGCTCAAGGTCGCTTGGAAGCGCTGCTCAACTTCCAAACGATGGTGATTGACTTGACAGGCATGGAAATTGCCAATGCTTCCTTGCTGGATGAAGGCACCGCCGCCGCAGAAGCGATGAGCATGAGCTACGGGCTAGCCAAAGGCGATGAAAAGGCGTTTTGGGTCTCTGAGGCTTGCCATCCCCAAACCATTGAAGTCGTCAAGACCAGAGCGCGGGCGCTAGGCATTGAAGTTTTGGTGGGTAATCATCAAACCTTTGCCTTTGACCAGCCAATTTTTGGGGCACTGCTGCAATACCCTGCCAGCGATGGCGCAATTTACGATTACCAAGACTTTATTGAACGCGCTCACCAAGCCGAAGCTTTAGTGACCGTGGCTGCCGACCTCTTGAGCTTGACGCTGCTGAAGCCACCCGGAGAGTTTGGGGCAGATATTGTGGTGGGGAGTACTCAGCGCTTCGGTGTGCCTCTAGGCTATGGCGGACCCCACGCCGCTTACTTCGCCACAAAAGAAACTTATAAGCGGCAAATTCCGGGACGCTTGGTGGGAGTCTCTAAAGATGCTCAGGGTCAGCCTGCGTTGCGCTTAGCCTTACAAACGCGAGAACAACACATCCGCCGGGACAAAGCGACCAGCAACATCTGTACGGCGCAGGTTTTGTTGGCTGTGATTGCAAGCATGTATGCGGTCTACCACGGTCCTACAGGTTTGCGGCGCATCGCTGAGCGGATTCATCGCTTGACCGTGACCCTGGCAGAAGGATTGACGCGGTTAGGGTACAAACTCGGCTCCGCGCCCTACTTTGATACTCTGCGTGTGGATGTGGGTGAGAAACGAGCCACAGACATTGTGGAGCGGGCGATCGCCCATCAAATCAATTTGCGGCTGATTGATGCCCACACGATTGGCATCGCCCTGGATGAAACGGTCTCAGGCGATGATCTGCTAGCGCTATTCAAAGTATTTGCAGGCGACCATACGCCTCCCTTCATCCCGGAAGAGTTAGCGACGGAAGTTGACGTTGAGTTTGGCGATCGCTTGGCTCGTACCAGTGCTTACCTGACTCACCCCGTCTTCAGCCGCTACCACTCCGAAACCGAGCTGCTGCGCTACATTTATCGCTTGCAAGCCAAGGATTTGTCGCTGACCACAGCCATGATTCCCCTCGGCTCCTGCACGATGAAGCTGAATGCTACCGCAGAAATGATCCCGGTGACTTGGCCTGAGTTTGGACAGATTCACCCCTTCGCGCCCCTCGACCAAACTCAGGGCTATCAAACCCTCTTTCAACAGTTGGAACAGTGGTTGGCTGAAATTACAGGGTTTGCAGGCATTTCGCTACAACCGAACGCGGGTTCTCAAGGGGAATATGCAGGGCTACTGGTGATTCGCCAGTACCACGAGCAGCGAGGCGATTTCCACCGTCATATCTGCTTGATTCCGCAGTCGGCACATGGTACCAACCCTGCGAGTGCGGTGATGGCAGGGATGAAAGTGGTTCCGGTGGCTTGCGATCGCGATGGCAACATTGATGTGGCTGATCTGAAAGCTAAGGCTGAACAGCACCGAGAAGACTTAGCGGCGCTGATGGTGACTTACCCCTCCACCCACGGGGTGTTTGAAGAATC
>DATNPE010000435.1:0-9562 GCA_036703355.1 Allocoleopsis sp.
GATAAAGCAGTTAAGCAGCTGCGCGAAGAACTAGACCAACTGAAAAAGGAGAACCAGGATCTCAAGAGCCGCCTAGAAGCCTTAGAAGCCAAAGCGAAGTAACGCGAGAGGACGTTTTAGCGCTCCGTTTTGTAATTAGGAATTAGGAAGCCAGGGGAATCACTGAGGCTCTGACTCTTAATTCCTAATGTACAAAACGTATTCTTCATTCAGGGGTGACAATTCCTCATCCAATCTTGAAGCTTTCGTACGGATGGGTTAGATGAATCGGGGAATTCTGAAATCAGCAGGCTCATGTGTCACAGAGTTTTGCTAAATCACCTCAACCCGAGTGCAAGACGATGGCTCTAACCTCTATCCCTGTCGATTCTCACCAAGAATATCAAGCTGAGTATGTTCAAATCCTAGAGGAGATTCAGCAAGCAGCTAAGGCGCTCCTCGGTCAAGAAATTAATCAGCAGGAAGCCGATTTTGAGTTTCGGGCTGCGGCTCGAATGCTAATGGGACGGGTTGCCTCCTTTAACTTGCAGAATATTAAGGAAGTTGCGATCGCCCTTCTGAAGCCTTAAGCTGCACAACTGCATTGGCTACATCAGATAAATTTCAACAAAAAATCCACCTTCCTATTTGAGAATGGTGGATTTTTTGGTTGGATAGCGTTGCTTATCTAGCCCTTGGCGTTAAGCGCTGACTCCTAAATTGCCAAATGTTCAGCGATCGCTTGGCTTGCTGCTTTTTCAAATGGCGAAATCGTTGCTGTAGCTGCCCCACATTGGCGACTTGCCCGCCATAGCGCCAATGCACATAGGCATCTGAGATCGCTTGAACCGTCTGACCGTATTCGGGTGAGGGATGATTGTGCCATTGCCGAGCATATTCTAGCGGTGTTTGGGCAGGCCGCTTATAAGAGCCTTGGGTTGCTAACCAAGCCAGCATTTGTTGGTACAGACTGTCCATAGGGTGCAGTTTAGACAGCCAGCGTTGATAGCGCCAACTGCGCCAACCTGTCCAACCCAACCAACATAAGAAAGCCAGCCCAACCGCCACGATCAGCCCTGTAAAGATGCCCAACCAGCCCTTGGAGAAGAGACCCAGGAACCAACCGATCGTGCGGGCCAGGAGAGTTGCGATCGCGTTAAACAAACCACTGAGAATGCCAGTTACCGGAGAAGGTAGCCAGCCCGCAACCCATTGCCAAAACTTCCGCAGCACACTGAACGTTTGGTTGTCTTCCACAGAGGGCGGAATCAGTTCGTGGCCTGGAATCGGGTCAAAGGCAAACCAGCCATATTTGGGGAAATACACCTCCGTCATGGCATAGGCATCGGTATTGCGGACGACATATAACCCAGTGAACGGATTAAATTCGCCTGGTGCAAACCCTGTGACTAACCGTGCTGGTATCCCGATTGAACGCAGCATCATAGTCAGCACAGTGGAGAAATGGTCTGGATAGCCGCCTTCAAACCGGAACAAAAAGGCTTCAACTAAGTCGTCGTTGTCTTCCAGAAAGGCTAAATCAGGTTGGATCGTGTAGTGCTGCTTGAGATACTGAGCCAGATAAAGGGCTTGTTCGGAAGGCGTGGTGATTGGGTTAGGAGCCACCGCTAAAATCTCCTGCGTTTTTTGCCTAACCTTCGCCGCGATTTCGGGTGGAATTTGCAGATAGTTTTTCCGGATCGCCTCTGGATAGTTGTTAGAAGCCTGACTCAGCAACGTGCGGTTGCGGTAAGGCACTTCCGAAATCACCGTGTAGGTAAACCCTTCTACCAAGGCTAAAGGCGATCGCAAACTGTTTTCTGGATCAACCGCAACTTGGCGCGTTGGAAAGTAAAGCTCTTTGGCCCAAGCCATCGCTGGAATGACGTTAGGCAGTTCTTCCGCCACGATGGTATAAGTCTGGACCACTTCCTTGGCTCGGCCCAAAACGATGGGTCGGGGTAGGAAAAATTGATAGGACCAACTAGAGCGATTGATGGTCTCGGCTTGGTCATTCCGCGAAATTTCCCATCCTTGTCCGGTGTAGCGATCGAAAGCCACCACCCGCCAAAATCCTTCGGCTTGCGATCGCACCCGCATCAAAACTTGCGGTTTCATTTGCCCGCGCAAGTTCTGGTTAATTTGAGTATCAAACCCGTAGTAGTAGGTTTCGTCTAGTTTGCCTTTGCCTCGGCCTTGGCCCTGTTGTTCAACTCCAGAGCCGCCGCCTTCTCCTTCCCCTTCCTCACCGCCTTGGTTGCGTCCTTGCCGCGCATATCCAGGATTGAGAATGCGACTAGTGTCAAACTCACCCCGAAAATCTACAGGTGCGCTAACTGGAAATGTCCGCAGTTGATAGCCAGGAAGCCTGGGCAGAAAAGCAAAAATAATCAGACCTAGACTCACAACCACCAACAGGAAAATGCCTAAACGCTTAGGAGCAAGGTCAGTTCCTCGGAATTTCCAGCCTCGAAAGACCAGACCCAAACGAGAGCGGTAGTCTAGGACGAGTACAGGTAAGGCGATCGCCACAAACACGAGCAAAAATGGTCCAAATGCTAGGGTTTGGCTGAGGGTACCAGCTACGCCCAGCAGAATTAGACCGATGACCATCGAGTAGCCTAAGTCTTTGCGGCGAGGCAGGTCAAAGCTATGCAGAACTTGGAGTTGAATCAACAACTGGGCGAGGGCTAGGCGAGTATCGTTGAGTTCGCCAAATAGACGCACAAAAAAAGCCAATAGCGTCACTAACATGCCAATGGCTAAGCAAAATTTGGTGGGGATGTTGCGATCGCGACGACGATACCAACTCCAGGCGGCTCCCAACAGACTCAACGGGATGGCCCAATAACTGGTAATAGGCCATTCTGCCACCACGTCACTTGCCGCGAGATCGGTCGCAATAATTCCTACCGTGACCAGCACTTGTACCAGGACTCGCAGCAGGATGGAATCCTCTACCTCGGCGACTGGCATTGCTGCCAAGCGTTGCTGAATCTGTTGCCAAACTCGAACTCCCTGCCGTTGTCGTACCCCCGGTGAGTGAGACATAGATTTATACAGAAGCAGTTAACTCTAGCTACTCAACCATTGGTAGCAACCAACTCTGAGTACCTTGGAGTTATCCTAACGCTTCTGTACAAAATCAATCCTCATTGAGCCTTGTCGGTTCAAAGCTCAATCAGCTTGTGGGTGAATCACAAAAACCAGCGGTTCTTGGTCTTGATCCTGAAACTCCACCGTTAAAGGGTAGGTTTGGTTGGGCTGAGGATCAAACAGTTCTACACTCAGACATCCCGAATCTTCTCGCGTAGCGACTGACCCAGCAGAGTGACCCTGTAACTTGAGGCTGCCACCCGAAGGTAATCGCCCTTGGACTCGGAGTCTTGGTTCTGCTTGGGGTTGATAGCGGATTTCTAAGGTCAAAAGTCCTGCCCCTGTCAGCCACTGGCGCTCTAGGCAGTGTTGACTGGCTGAAACCGATATGGTGAGCGAGTTCAAAATCTCACGGGCAGCCAAGAGGGATAGCGCCATCTGCTGTTTTGGCGTAGCTGCTTCATAACTATCTGGAAACTTGGTACTGGCTTCTAGAAGGGAGGCTCCAACCTGACCATTGGTGCTTCCAGAACGGCTGGGAGCTGCTAACACCATCCCTGCTAACTCATTGAGAGTATGAGAGTGCCCAGGGAATAGCGCTTCCACCGCTCGCACGAGTTTGACCCCTTCTCGTAGAGAAGTTTGCAACAAATCCTGACATTGATCTAGCAGTTGAGCCAAAACGGCCTCTGGTACCGCCACAGGGACACTCAGATTGCGGAGTTGAGCTGCCCACAACCGCTTGGGAACTTGCCCAACCGCAGTCGAGTCAACTTGATCAGGTTCGTAAGCATAGACCTCCGACTCCCAGGGAAACAGGGGAGGATGGCGTTGAATTTCAGTTTGTAATCGACGCTTTAAAAGGGCGTGGAATCTATCTTGCACAGTAGGTATTTCTCCCGGTTTGAGTGATTGGCTCCCTGAGTGCGGGGAGAAGGCTGGCACTTCACTGGGGTTAGTCAGTGCAAAGTCTATCCCTTCTGAATCCAACGGATCTAAGTCTGTTAATTCAGGATTCATCCGCTCATCGTTAACCGCTGGGGTCGTTTGATTGGAAGTTGGTGGCTCGCCCTGAGCCTGATTGCCTGAACTGATAGAATTCGCACCCGTCTCAGTTGAACATGCAGCTGAGCTAGAGTCCCGCAGTAGCCATGCGAGTAACTCGTTGGAAAATGATTCAGGATCCGTGTTCATCTCCTAAACCCCTATTCATCTGTAGATGGACTTGCTCCGGACACTAGGCTATTGCGAATTTCCCAAGCTTGCTCTAACAACTGAGACCATTGTTTTTGGATTTGAGTGACTGTGCACCCAACGTCTTGAGCGATCGCCAAATTGGTAGCTTGCTGTTGTTTTAACTGCAATATTCTAAGCTGCTGTGAGCTGATTTGGGTTTGAAAGGCTTCCCATTGTTGTGGGGTCAAACCGAGGTTGTGTTCTAAGTCTGCTTCTAACCACTGGTGCACCAATTCCCAATGGTGGGAGAGGGCAAATCGAATTAAATGGTACTTAAATCGCTGCTGGAGGTAATCCCTCTGACGAGGGGTTAAGCCCAAAATCGCTTCAATTTCATGGGCGGGTAGATCCTGTAATCGCAGCGCAAAATAGTCGGCACAGTCACTTTGCTGGCGTTCTTCTAGGTAAGCCATCAGTTCTGTGATCACCGTGTGACGCAAGCTGTCGTCAGCAGGTTCGGGGGCCTGGGCGACCATTTGTTCTCGCAGCTGTTGTACGGAGGCGGCGCTCCAAGCTTGATCGCTTTCTTGAGACGCTCCTTCTGCTGCTTGCTCAATATCGACACAAGTTTCCAAGGGCTGCTGCTGGGAAAAGGTTTGAGCCCGTAGGATGATCAACTGTTGATTGCGATGACCAGGCAAAGGAATGCGGCGTTTGGCATAGCGCTCAGTGAAGGCCATGTATTCTGCCAGTTCCAATAAGGTTTTGGGGCAGTAAGCCTTAGGCATCTGGGTTTCGCGCCGAAATGCATTTAAGGCTTCCATGTAGAACCCTTGCAAAAAATCCTCGATGAGGGTCAAGCGTGCCTGATAACTGGATTGTCCTTGAGCGGGTGTGATATAGCGGTAGATGACGGCGCTCAAGGTACTATGCAACTCAACGCGACCTCGTCGTGACCCTAACTTGTAATAGGTCAAGCACTGAGTCAGACGATGCCGAGCTAAGGTCATCGCCCAAGTTTCTACTTCTCCAGAAGCTTGAATTCGCTTGCTCTCGGTGCAAATTCTTTTGACTTCTTGTGCCAAACGTTCCGCTACATCCGTACAATTCTGCTCAGACGCTCCCGTTGACAGCCTAAGTTCATTGAACAGTAGCTGAAAAATTGCCTCCACGTCGCGGCAGATCTCCCCATGATGGTTAACAGCTAACCAAGACCCTAGCATACTCACCAGCCATTAATTTGAAGCAACTTTGAAGAAAGTCTAGACTGAGAATGATTAATCTCTTGGAGACTCCAGCATGGATCTAGACCAGCAAATCCAAGTCTTGATCGAGCAAGCTCCTCAAGATGGCACTACACCCCGGTTAGTTGAAGCGATCGCCCCTGTTCTGAAGCAAATAGCAGGACGATTGCGGCACCCTCAATACTATGTCTTACAAACCTTAAACCAATCTTGGATTGTAACAACCCTCAATCAGCGTTCCCAACCTGGCGTGGAGAAGAACGTAGTTTATGCTTTTTCCACTCTAAAAGACGTGGCATCAGGTCCATATCAACTACAAGATCCTGAAGTCTTGGCGCTACCGATGCCAATCATGCAGATTTTGTTTTACCTGATCTCGATGCCCACAGTAGATGGCATGATCTTCTTCGACACCCCTGGCAATACGGACATCGGCACCGAAATTTTGCGTGAAGAATTGACGAAGTTAATTCAAGGACGTATGCAACAGCTCAGTACAACAACTAGCAGCCTGCCGCCAGATGTCGCTTAAGCTGCTAGTTGATGCTGCCTCAAGAGAGGCGGGTATGGTAGAGCTTGCTGCGCCAGGTTAGTGCAGCCGACTCAAAACGTAGTCGGCCATTTCGGTCAAGGCTTGGCGAGACTCAGAGGGAGGGAGGTCAGCGAGACAGGCTACAGCACTTTTGGCATGGTGTGCGGCTAATTCTCGCGATCGCTCAATGCCATTGCTTTCTAGAATTAGCGCGATCGCTTGCTCCAGATCGCTTTCCTGAGCGAACTCCCGCTCAATCAAAACTTCTAAAATTGGTTTTTCTTTGAGCGCGAACAAAACTGGGGCTGTAAGATTACCACTCTTGAGGTCAGAGCCAGCAGGCTTGCCTAAAGCTTCTAAGGAACCCGTGAAGTCAAAAATATCATCGACAATTTGAAAGGCCAAGCCAATATGACGACCATAGTGATACAAGCTCTCAGCCATTGTGGGTGAGACATCGCTGAGGACCCCAGCGGCTTTAGCGCTGTTGGCAATGAGTGAAGCCGTTTTGTAATAACTCTTGTCTAAGTAAGCTTCGAGCGACAGATCGGTGTCGAAACGATTTAACCCTTGCTGAATCTCTCCTTCCGCCATGTCCATAATCACCTTGGACAGGAGTTTCACCACTTCTAAGTTGTCCAGGTTTGCTAGGTGCCAGGAAGATTGAGCAAATAAAAAGTCACCCGCTAAGACGGCAACCCGATTGCCAAAGCTGCTGTGGACAGTTGGCACTCCCCGCCGCACTTCTGACTCGTCCACCACATCATCGTGAACCAGACTTGCCGTGTGGATCATTTCCGTGATTTCGGCTAACCGTCGATGCCGAGCGGTGATATCTTGCCCTGGCATGGTGGCTCGCGAGATCAAAAAGACAATCGCTGGCCTCAGCCGTTTTCCCCCTGCGCCAAATAGATGCTCGGCAGCAGCGTAAAGAATGGGGTGATGGGCACCCACGAGATTTTTTAGATTGTCTGTCAATACCCGTAGGTCGGTTTCGACAGTCGAGAAAAGAGATGTAGCTGAGGTCATGGAGAGGCCAGCTCAGGCGTTACGATATTAGGTTACGAAATTTTACATATCCTAACCTCATTTTAAGCTAACCCTTCCGCATTATGAAAAATTTGTTTTGAGGAAGCGGACAATTCGGCTCAATGGCAGTGGTAGAGAGCGACTGGCCTTTTGCCTGTTAAAAACCGCTCGTTAATCTAGCGGGAGTGGGGTGAAAACTTGACTCTGGATCGGAGGGCTGACAATTTTTCCGTGTTATCCCCTTCTGAAGGATCAAGTTCTTCAACAAAGTCGGAAAACACGGAAATCATA
This sequence comes from Allocoleopsis sp., assembly GCA_036703355.1. Lineage (GTDB taxonomy): Bacteria > Cyanobacteriota > Cyanobacteriia > FACHB-46 > FACHB-46 > Trichocoleus. The sequence continues at coordinate 7,348 of DATNPE010000435.1, forward strand.
TGTTAGTCTAGATCATAAGGATTTAAACAATTTCATACCTTACAAAGCGGCTAAGACTGTGAGTTGCCTCAGGGTAACTGTGTCGTCTACTCTACTGAGCTTCAGTAGGTAATGGCAGTCTGGTCTTCTGGTTTCTCCCTTTGCGATGGCAGTTGGAGTTCTATCTGCTACCTAAGCCAAAGGACGTCATGATCGGGTGGTGATTCACGACCTGAGTTTTTTGTAGCGAGACTAGGGACTCAAGAAGCTAGGGGCGGCAGTTGCATTGAGCAACTTCATTAGAATCAGGTGGTGAGTCTAGGGGACACACCATCCATTTCTGGCAGACTATTTAAGCTTTGTTAGTCCTGAGCTTGCCTTTCCTTTGCTAACCCCCGCTTCGCTCCTGACCGCCCTATGTATCACGATATTCCAATGATTATTCTGCTGTTAGCCACAGGGTATCTATTCACGGTTTATTTGCTGCTGATGTTGGCACAACGCAGCTCTAAGGTGCCCCGCTAAGTTGCCTACTGCGGTTGGAAGACTAGGACTGTTCTAGAATTGCAACTCGTTAGTTTTGTGGGTTGGGGCAGGTTTAAGGTTAGCGATCGCTTAGGCGATATGTCTTAAGTTTGCCCCCTGCCACAAAAAAATATCTCGCCTGGGATGGCATCTAGCTGGGCAACTGGAAATGGCCGTTGCTTAGACCACAGGCTGACCGAGCACTTCTGGTAGATTAATTTTTTCGACGATCGGGGTAAAACCAAGCCACTGGACTGAGACTTGAGCAAATTGTTCTGGGTGACCGCTGACACAGAAGCGGGTAGGAAGTGGGGGTCTGGTATTTCTGAGTCCGAGCAACTCTAGCTCTTGAGCGGCGGCAGCAACTACGCTCATGGCTGGATCAACCAGTTTGACCGAGGGGGGCAACAGGCTCCGCAGGACAGGTGCTAGGTGCGGATAATGGGTGCAGCCATAGACTAGTGTGTCGATTTGCTGCTGTAAGAGGGGCGCTAAATATTCCTGGGCAACTTCATAGGTATAAGGGTCGGTGATCCGGTTTTGTTCGACCAAAGGGACAAATTCTGGACAGCCTACTTGCCAAACTTCAGCGGTGTCGTCAATTTCTAGAACAGCGCGGCGATAGGCATTGCTGGCTGCGGTTGCAGGAGTGGCAATCACGCCGATCCGACGCCCCTGCTGAACGGCGGCACGGGCTCCAGGCAAAATCAAACCCAAAATCGGGATTTTGAATTCCTGCCGTACCGCTTCTAAAGCGAGGGCAGAGCTGGTATTACAGGCCATAATGGCCATCTTGACCCCTTGCTGCGTCATCCAGGTCAAGATTTCTCGCACAAACTGCAAAATCTCCTCTGGCGATCGCGTGCCATAGGGCAAACGAGCCGTATCTCCAAAGTAGAGAATCGACTCGTTGGGCAACTGGCGATACAGCTCGCGCAAAACTGTGAGCCCCCCGACTCCACTATCAAAGACGCCGATGTAGGCCCGTTGCTTTTCTGTGGTAAACAGGGCAGGTGAGCTAGCCTCCAAACTTAGCTGCTGCTCGGTGCTAGCTCGGTCGTGATCCGGGGAGTTGGAATGGGGTTGTGAATGATTAGGCACGGATGATTGCATTCAGTTGGGACTAAAAGTTTTGCTGGATGTACTGTAGAACACCACGGGCGATCGCGTCAGCCATTTGGGTGCGATAACCTGGGGTAGACAATCGAGCGGCATCCTCTGCACCTGTCACAAATCCTACCTCCACCAAGACAGCAGGCATGGAAGTTCTACGCAAGACGTAGAAGCGAGCGGAGCGTACCCCCCGATCTCTCGCGCCCGTTCCCTGCAACACACTATTGTGAATGGTCCGGGCTAAGCGTTCCCCACTGTTGTAATAGTAGGTTTCTAAGCCGCTGACATCAGGACGGCTCATGCTAATCGAGTTGGCATGAATGCTGACGAACAAGCTAGCATTGGCTCGCTCAGCTAGGGCAACTCGCGGTTCTAGATCTAAGTCGCGATCGTCTTCACGAGTCAGGATGGCCTGTACGCCTTGCTGTTCTAGTCTCGCCGCCACTTGCCTTGAAATATCCAAGACAAGACCTTTTTCTTGCAATCCGCCGATGCCAACCGCACCCGGATCGGGGCCACCATGTCCTGGATCGACAATCACTACAAGTCGGCCATTGGGAACGCGAGGGATGTTGGTGGTAGGAGGGCTGTTGGTCGG
>DATNPE010000436.1:0-9547 GCA_036703355.1 Allocoleopsis sp.
GGTTGCCTTGGCTGTCTGTAGCGTAGGTTTGGAAGTTGCGACCTGTGGTGCGATCGGACACTTCAATCTGTAAAGCGCCGTTATCTAAACGCTCCACACCAACGTATTCTGCCTGTTCTGTGCCCAGGGAGATATAGCTCACAGTGGGAAACTGCTGCATCTGCTGCCAGAAATAGCGCTCTAAACTGGGAATGTCTTCTACATCAAGCAATCCCAGCCGAATTGCAGCCGCATTAATCTGGTTGACAAGATGAGGAGTTTCTAGATAAATCGTGACATGCTGCTGGATTCGGGCTGTGACCTCAGTTCGCAACTGACTCGCCACATCGTTGACAGCGTTTTGACCATTCCGTAGGGAAAACCAGCCTGTCAGCCCTACGGCGATCGCGATTTGCAAGACAAAGGGCGCAACCAGCACCGTTTGTAGTGGCATTTTTTGCAATCGCTGGGTGATGAGGGTGGCAGGAGATTTCATTCAAGCGCCCTAGCCAATCCGTACAATCTCGCAATGTTTAGGATCAAGATATACCGTTATTGTCTATTCTTGTCGAGTCTTCCAGGCTATTCAGGTCTGACAGCACCTAGGGTTCGGTTTTGAGTGTGAGCACTTGGGGGGGAGTGGAATCGGGCGGATAGATTAAGTCTAGCTGGACCGAGCGGCTACTGTTGGGCGGTAGAGTAATGACCTCCAACGGCTCTAACACTTGACCCATGCGATGCCACAGATGGACGTAACGAGTTTTGGTCTGTCCTCGCTGATCTAAATAACTCAAGCGTACAGTGCCCCGAAAGAAGGGGAAATCGAGCGGTGGTTGGCGGAAACGCAATCCTCCTTGACTGAGGCGGTCTTCTTTCAGAGGTGTGGCTAAAGTTAAAGCGACTTTCTGAGGCTGCTGAGTCGGGTTGAGCAGCGGTAGCGTAAAGTTGTATTCCACGCCATAGTTAGCATGGGATTCGTAAGCAGTGTCCGGGTAGCGCACTAACATTTTGGCAGCTTGACTTTGCTCAGTACCCAAGCGGCCTGCTCGGACAGTGCTGATCGCGTAAGAGACTGCTTGCCCTGGAGCAGGAATGGTCAAGTGCTTGGCACCAGGGCGATCGCTGAGTTGAGCTTGCCAACGCGATCCTTGGGCCACGCCCGCGACTCGACCATAGATCAGCTGGCCGCCAATTTGGTCGGGTGGAGTGGGGGCTTTGTCACGGGGCCCAGAGAGATTGCCGTTATTGAGTAAGGCTTGCCACTCAGCTAGAGTGGGGGCGCGATCGCGACCATTGGCATTTTTCTTAGCAAACATCATCAGGCTAGCTGCGTACACCTTGTCACTACTGCGAAGCCGCATATAAGCCGATCGCCCATTAATTGGTTTCTCTAAGCCCCGGACTGGCATCGGGTGATTCAGGAGCATACGGCTCTGACCCGGTGGAATTATCAACTGAGCGGGGAAATCCGCTTGGCGTTTGCCTTGAAGAATATCCGTCGCCACGCGATCGCCCGGACCCGCATAAACTGTATTGTTGGGGTTGTCTACATAGGTGGGCAGCTTGATGTAGGGAGAGTCTTGGGTGAGGTAAGTGGCGGCTTGCTGCACATCGACTGTCACGGGTTGCGAGCTAGGATTATGCAGCATCACACCCAAGTAGAAGGTTTGAGAATCCTTGGGGGTGTGGGTTTGGTGATGAACGAAGATATCGAAGCGGCCTTGAAACGGAAAATTCAGGTGAGCGGTAGGTGTTTTCTTGCCTGTGGGAGGTAGAGTCGAGAGCAAAATGCCTTCTGTTTTCACCCACTCTGGGCTATTGCTATTAAACGTCGGCACCGCATCTAATTGCCCTGGCAAGGCTCGGACAGGGTGCGACTGCACGATAATTTGGGGAGTGGGTTTCGGGCTAGGAGCGACACTCTGAGCCAGATCAAACGCTGACGAAGCTGGTTTGCCAGCCAGCAATAACCCGTAACTGCCTAACCCGACTAACGCTAGACCAGAAAGTAAAGCGATCGCAATCTGATTGTGCTTCTGCCCCATAAAGATTCACCAAATTGGGTCTCACAGGAGAGGGATACATCTAATAGAGACGCAAATCCTGGAGAATGAGTGGCAGCGATCGCACGAATCATAGTGGAGCAACGAAGCGATTTTAAGGGGAGTTGGGGGCTTGACTGGGTACAACAGGGTCTTTGGCGGGCAGCAGTTGAGGTAGTAAGAAGCCAGAACGGGCCTTATATTCAGCAAACTCTGGGTAGCGTGCCAGGGATTGATCTTTTCTTCGCATATTCGGGAGAAAGAGTCCAACGAAAAATAGAGCCAAAATGGCAAAAGGTAGCCAATGCTGCGCCAATAGGGCAAAGGAGCTATAGATCAAAATTTCTCCTAAGTAATTGGTATTGCGGCAACGGGCAAAAAAGCCTTCTGTGATTAAGCCAGACTGATATTTCAAGGTGAAGTACTTTTGAGCATCACTGCCGTAATGGAGGAATACACCCAGAATATTTAAGGCCACAGCGGCAGCAATCAGAGGCGCTGAGGGCACCACTCCACGACTAATCAGCAAGAAGGGAGCAACCCAGTACAACACCAAAATAATGCCGACAAAAATTCCTTGCCCTACTGAAATTTTCTGCTCCCATTGTTTGTCAGGAAAGAGTCGATCTTTGAGGAGCCAGAGCAAACCATAGGTGCCGTGCAGAGCCAGATAAACCCACGGGCCAATGGTGAAGTTTTGGTAGGCCCACATTAAACCGATCACGACAAAACCAGTCAGCCCTTTTTGTAAGTTGATCGCATGTTTCGCTTTCATAAAAATATTCCTGATTGCACTAGATGAGTTTAATAGCAGCAGCCATGCTCCAGATTGACCAATCTGCCTAAGACTCCACCGAAGTTTCAAGGCGTTGTTTAGCGAGCTCAACTTGCTGGCGACGAGCCATTTGGCGGGCTTTCTTTTCCTCGGTGAGACTGTCAAAGCAATGGGGACAGGAGATACCTGCCTCGTATGTTTCAGAAGCCTTGTCCTGATCAGAAATCGGTCTACCACAAGCCACACAAGCATCATAGGAACCGAGTTCTAGCCCGTGGCGTACGGCAACTCTTTGGTCAAAGACAAAGCATTCTCCTTCCCAAAGACTTTCCTCGGCTGGGACTGCTTCCAAATATTTCAAGATGCCGCCTTTGAGGTGATACACTTCCTCAAACCCCTGCTCCAGCATGAAGGCAGAGGCTTTTTCGCAGCGAATCCCACCCGTACAAAACATCGCAACTTTCTTGTGTTTTTCGGGGTCGAGGTGCTCGCGGACATACTCCGGAAATTCGCGAAAAGAAGCTGTTTGAGGATTGCAAGCTCCTTGGAAGGTACCGATTTGCACTTCGTAATCGTTGCGCGTGTCAATCAGTACCACTTCTGGATCAGAAATCAGCGTGTTCCACTCTTTCGGACTGACATAAGTTCCCACTTTTTGATTCGGGTCAACCTCAGGCACGCCCAAGGTGACGATCTCTTTTTTGAGTCGCACTTTCAAGCGATCGAACGGAGGAGTATCGGTATAAGACTCTTTGTGTTCTAAATCGGCAAGACGAGGATCTGAGCGCAAAAAGGAGAGAACTGTATCAATGGCGGCGCGAGTTCCGGCGATCGTGCCATTAATGCCCTCTTCAGCGAGGAGAAGGGTGCCTTTAATCTCTTGCTCTAGACAATAAGCCAGGAGTGGGGTTTTCTTTTCAGCAAAATCTGGCAAGCTGACAAATTTGTAGAGTGCGGCAACAACAATTTCGGTCATGCTTCCCATGCGAATCAAGCGTCTAAACACATTTTAGGGCACACCGGAGTGCGCCCTAGTACTTTGTTGCTGGCTGAATGAATTACCCCACGGCTATGGCTGGTTTGTGACGGATGCGATCGTAGATCTCGATGTAGTCTTTACCGGGATGGTTCCAGGAGTAGTCATACTCTATGCCTTGAATCATCAACTGGCGGAACTCGTTGGGGTAGTTTCGCCACAGGCCTAAAGCCCGATTCATGGTGGACTCTAGCGCATGATAGTCGGACTCATAGAAGACGTAGCCATTGCGAGTTTCGGGCAGATGGTTGGCGTCGTAGTCGCGATCGAACACCGTATTCACTAAGCCGCCCACACCCCGCACAATCGGCACGGTTCCGTACTTGAGGCCAATCATTTGCGTCAGGCCGCAGGGTTCGTAATTGCTGGGCACCAAAATCATATCGGCCCCCGCATAGATTAGGTGCGACAGTTCTTCGTTGAAGCCTAGCTCCAAATGCACATCTGGGTTGTCATTCAAAAAACGCTTTTCGTGCTGGAAGTGAGCATTGATCCCCGATTCCGTGGCGGAGCCGAGCAGGACAAACTGAGCGTCATTGTGCAGGGCGTGGTAAATGGCGTGATGCACGAGATGTACTCCTTTTTGGGCATCCAGGCGGCCAATGTAGGCAATAATCGGTTTGTCTGTCTCTTGCAGCAACAGGCGATCGCGCAGGGCTTTTTTATTCTTGGCTTTGCCTTCCAGGTTGTTTTTGTTGTAGTGGTAGGGAATATAGCGATCGACTTCGGGATTCCAGAAGTCCAAATCAATTCCATTCAGAATTCCGGTGAATTTGTCTTGATGCATATGCAGCGTGTGGCCTAACCCTGATCCCACATCGGTATGGCGGGCTTCCCAAGCATGGTGAGGTGAAACTGTGGTCACGGCATTAGCGTAGACAATTCCCCCTTTCATTAAGTTCAAAGCGAAGGGGTTGAAGTTGTCTTGCAGGCGATCGGGCTGGAAATAGTACGCTTCGTTGTTGAGGCCAGTGGCCCAAAGAATTTCGTTGCCCGCAATTCCTTGGTGCTTGAAGTTGTGAATGGTGTAGCAAACCCGCTGAAGCCCCATTTCATACTTGTAGTTCTCAAATAGCATGACGGGGACTAATCCAGTCTGCCAATCATGGCAGTGGATGACATCAGGGCGCTTGTTGCTCTGCTGCAAAAATTCTAAAGCGGCTTTACTAAAGAAGGCAAAGCGCATGTTGTCGTCATGGCAGCCGTAGTAGCAGCCGCGATTAAAGAAATCATCGCGAGAGTGCGGCTCAATAAAGAAGCAGAGTCGCCCATGCACCCAGCCGCAATAAACCGAGGTATGAATGGCCCCGCCATACCAAGGCACCCAGAGGTCGCGATAGGCATCGTGCAAACCCCAAATGTGGTCGTAGCGCATACAGTCATACTTGGGCAGAATTAGCTCGACGCAATGCCCTCGCGCTTCTAATTCGCGGCTGAGTCCATAAACCACATCGCCCAAGCCTCCGGCTTTGATGACTGGAGCGCACTCAGAGGCAATTTGTACGATGTACATTTTTACTCCTCGTTGATAAAAACGGGTTTTCTTATCTTCACAAAAGTATATTTATTTATTGTCAAGGAGCAACCCCATCATTCGACATAACCTGAAATCAACACATCAGGTGATGTTGACAATTCGGCTGGCTGCCCATTAAAGTCTCAGGTAATTTCTGACGGTTGCAGAGCTGTTACGCAACTGGGTCTATCTCTAGAGAGGTTTTGAGAAGGAAACTTTCCGCTTATTCTGGTTAGTAGTTCCTCCTAGAAGTAGACGATCTGCAAACTGTCCCTTCTCCAACCATTTTCTTTAACAATTATTTTAAGATCTGCCTCATCTTGTTATTTTGGTTGATTTGATTTCAGACAGCTAGTTTCGGCCCACTGTGTTCTATCCTCTAGGCAGATTTAGGGGTGCTAGCCAAAGTGAACCACATGATTAGTCCACAAGAGCAACAGCTCTATAACCACTTACTCCAATGTGTTGAGGTGGAAACTCCACGTCAATTGATCGAGCGCTTGCGGTGCTTGTTCATTCATGGCAGGGGGTATCCGGATGCCGACATTCAGAAAGTGGTAGAGCAGCTAGCGACCTCTGAACTTGCCGAGCAAAATTTTCCCTTTATTTTGAACCGCTGTTGCTATATCTGTATCAACCGTTGGCAGTGGCAACCTCGTACCCAAGCAGCGATCGCGGAATTAGTGGCGCTGTTTGACATTCCCCCGAAGCAAGTTTACTGTCGGATTGCCAAGCGTCTCCAAGAGTTAGTTCAATGCTTTGTCAAAACCGATCTCTATGCCGCCTTGCAGCTTTTGGCCCAGGTGATGCAAAGACCTGCGGAGGCGATCGCTTACCCAGGCAATGCCCCCCTCAAAGATCTCATTCAGCGCTATCCCTATTTGTATGATCATTGCTTGCTGACAACGGGCAGCGCTGGGGAACAACAGCAAGTGATTCGGCAATTGAGAACGCAGCGGCAGCGGCAGTTTGACTTAGACTTGTCGAAGTACATCATTGGTCAAATTCGCCAGTCTCAAGGAATGGGTCGATTTAACCAAGCCACGGACGGCGTGATTGTGACTCCCGCTAAAAATCCCACTTTATTAAGTGATTTAGAGTTAGATGTAGCGCTGAAGCAATTTGTGGGTGGTAACTACCGGAATGCAGCGCAACAGTTTACGACTTATAGCCGTACGGCTCACTCCTATCACGAATTTAAGGATGATTTTTACGAATATTTGACTGCTGCGATCGATCCCCGCTATGGCAAACGCTACTTTAATGACCAACTGTATGCTCAGTTGCAAAGCATCTTGCCCGACCAAAATGCTGAAGCGTTAAATCATTCGCTGATCGTGAGTACCTGCCGCAAGCTGTTGAATTTCTTGGTGGTCAACAATCCTGAGCAAGTTCAACACTTTGTGTTGGTGGATCTGATGAGCAATATAGGAGTCACTTCCACGATTGGGTTGCTGCTCAAGATTGTGTTGTTCTGCGGTGGCACGAAGTCTTACCTAGAAAAGCTGTTTGCCATTCTGTTTCAGCACTATCAGAAACACACAACCAATGGTGTAGATTGGCTGGTAAAGGCACTGGAAAACTTGAATGTCGCTTTTAGTACAAACTTCAGTGGTGCAAGTTTGAGCTACTAAGGCGTAATTGGGTATGAATCACGGCACCGATCGCAGGTCTACCGAAGGCTTCCCAGGCACTATGTCCTCGCAAAAATAGCTCCATCCATCGAGTTTCGTGACCTGTAGCATCGGTCCAGCCACTACTACCGGGGGCGAAGGCGATTTGTCCGGGTTCTACGGCGAAGCTACCGTCACTGGCGATCGCGGTTTGGACTTGGTCCCCAATCTGTACGGTGATGGCCGAGCCCACTTCTACTTGATGCGTGGTTGGTTTAATGGTGGTTTTTAAGTTGCCGTAGCCATCAATGTAGGCAATACAGTTCTCTGGAACGTCGGGAATATCGGCGGGATCAAGCACATCATCGAGGGCTGCGGGTTGGCCGAGGGCGATCGCAGCGGCAGCTTGGGGAAAGAGATCTCGCGATCGGAACTGGGAACCTTCAGCAGGAACTGCGGCCCACCGTAACTCCACAGCGACATCTCGGATAAAGGAGAAAGCATAGCCTGCATTGACGCCAATCACTCGCACCCCATTGGGGAGACGGGCAAAAGCGAGCCGCTCCCCTGCATTGGCGGTACGAGCTTGGTCGTCATCTTGGCGAGGGGCCACATTGTGATAGATAATGGTGCCCGCAGGGGCTTCGTTTAAGCCCAGTTGAGCAACACAGAAGCCCGCTGCCAGCGTGGAAAAAGCAGGCACGGGGGTAAGAACAGGTTCGGCATCGGGTAGATGAAGTTTGATGCGCTGCACGACTTCTGCGAAGGCCAGGTCACCTGGACCATAGTCGGCGATGATGTGGATCAGCATAGGTTGTTTGCAAGTTGCTCTTTTACCTTAATGCTGTGGTTGAGTTTAATCCTCAATCTAGAGGTGAGTCCTGGAAGAACCGAACCTTGGGGGCACTCGCCCCCAAACCCCCGCTGAGGGACGGTTGCGTCCCCCAGACCCCCTCCAAACGAAGCTGAATGTGGGTGTTTCGAGGTTAAAGTTAGGTTAGCTTGTGGCTCTTAGTGATTCGCTTGTGGCTCCTCACTCCTCACCCCTCTCTCCTCACTTTTCTGGCTCCTAACTTCTGACTCCTGACTCCTGACTCCTGACTCCTCTCTCCTCAGCACCCAGCACTCACCTCTTTCCCCTTTCTCTTCACGCCGCAATTTTAGTCGGCACGGTGGGGGTGGGTTGAGCTAGGAGTTGGGTATAGAGTTGGTTGAGCTGGGAGGCTACGCCTTGCCAACTGAAGGCGATTTCGGTTCGCTGGCGGGCGGCTATCCCTAGGTAGTTTCGCCAGTCTGGGTTGCTGAGGATGCGATCGATCGCGGTGGCAAAAGCAGCGACATCTTGAGGGGGAGCGAGTAATCCGGTGACTTCTGGAACAACGGTGAATTGCAAGCCACCGACGTTGCTGGCGATGACGGGTGTGTAGCTGGCCATTGCTTCGATCGCGACTAGGCCAAAGGGTTCGTAGTGGCTGGGCACGACGCAGACATCGGCGGCTGCGTAGTAGTAGGGGAGCTCTTCATCTTCGATGCGGCCTGTGAAAGTGGTGTGGTTTTGTAGACCCAGTTTGGCAACGATCCCCTCAATGCGATCGCGCTCGATGCCATCGCTATGTCCGGGACGACTACCGCCACCGATGATCAGGTTTAAGTTGGGGTGGTGTTGCAAGTTGCCGACGGCTCGCACTAAGGTTTCGATGCCTTTGCGGCGATCGAAGCGTCCAACGTAGAAGACAATTTTGGCGTCGGGATCAAGACCCAGGTGTTGACGAGCGGTGGCGCGATCGACTTTGCCGAAGCGTTCAATGTCGGTGCCACAGGGGATCACGTCGATGGCTCCCTTGGAGGAAACCAAGCTACGCATATGTTCTTGTTCTTGAGGACTGGTGGCAATGACGCGATCGACGGTTTCTAGACAAGCTTTTTCAACGCTGAGCCGAGTTTCTGCGATCGCGGGCATATCTGCGATCGCTCTATATTTGACAGCGCCTAAGGAGTGGTAGGTATGGACTTGTACCAGGGGTCGTTGCTGTTTCAGTTGCATACCAACCCAGGATGACAACCAGTAATTGGTATGGATCAAGGGATAGGACAATCCTTCGCGCTTCTGAAACTGCTGGAATGCCTCAACGAATTCTGGCAGGTAGTCAAATAATTCATCTCGACTCATGAATTCGGTGGGGCCAGCGGCTAGGCGCACGGTACGGCAGCTGGGCGTATGTTGGACGATGGCAGCTTGCTCCGGACTACTCCGCCGCGTGAACATGTCTACTTGCCATCCTTGTGCTGCTAGGGCTAAACCCACTTGGCGGACATAAACGTTTTGTCCCCCAGCTTCTTCTCGACCTATTTCAATAGCAGGGTCACCATCGACTGAGATGAGCGCGATGCAAGGCTTTTGGGTCAGGAACATATGGATACTTTCCTTCAGACAACTTTCCCCGCCCTAGACGTTAAGAAGATAAAAGTAAGTTCTCCTTTTCCTCTCCTCAAGGTCGAGGGCAGGCACAATGCAGCGAGCAATACCAGCCAAGGACACTGAAGAGATCAAGACATTACAGATAGAAATGCCGATCATTCAGTCTC
>DATNPE010000437.1:0-4842 GCA_036703355.1 Allocoleopsis sp.
AGGATTCTGTGTCTGCGCCCAACTCGGTTCAACACTAGGCAGCAATAGGATCAGCAGACTCAAAATCAGCAGAGCCAGGAGATGGTAAGCATACCGCTGAGTTTTATGAGACATAGGATTTGCTCCGAAATGAGGGCACCAGATAGAGGGCGATTGTCGTGATTGGAAATACAAAAGGAACTAATAGCGAACCTGAAATATAAATCTGTAAGCTCAGTACGCTAGATAATCCAATGCCACTCAATACAGAGTGTCGCAATCGAGGCGATCGCACCTGGGTCAGTCGTTTCGCGGTAACAGCCGCGATTAATACCATCCACAAATCTGGAATGGGAATTACAAAGTGTCGCTGCACCAGATGATGAATTGCATAAGCACTCAACTCTCCACCTGTGATCGCAGGACGAGTCGGTTGATTGGGTGGAGTCCAGTACTTCACCGCCGAGGGAGACGGAATCTGATCTTTGGTTTGGTCATCCAATCCTGCTTCTGCATAGCGATCGGAGGCGATCAAAATCACCTGTTGCTTGAGATGCGGGATGTTTTGTAGTCCATGCGGTTGCCATAATTCATAGGCAGGGGTGCGCTCATAGATGCGATCGGGGGGAAGGGAAAAATCGAAAATTGGTTGTAGCCAGAACTGGCGCAATTCACGGGAAAACTCTGTGATGGGTAAAGTTTGGGTTGGTAGAAGTGCAGGTAAATCAGCAGAGGTTTGTGTTAGGGCGATCGTCAGTCGATAGGTGAATGGGCAGAGTACTTTGCAAGGTTGTCCAGAGCGGGGTAGGGGAAGAAACCAATCAGCACTGTTGGTATATCCTTGCGCTCCCCAGTTGGGCTGTGGGATGCCAATTTCAGGATGAACGCCCAGCTCTCGATCGCCCTCCAAAATTGAGGCAAAAATGATACGGGACTGGTGATTGCTGACCAGCGATCGCACCGCATTTCTTAACGCCACGATATCGCGCTGCGTTTGGGTCGCGGGTTCATCTAGTAAGTAATCAATCCCAATGACTTGAGGGTGATGGATGGCGAGCTGATTGAGGACTCCTGCCAAATATCCCCAAGGGAGCGGATTCCGTCTCTGGATTTGAGCGCGGTCGAGGGAGTTTTTGTCGATCGCAATCAGCCTGACGGGCGGCACGTTTTGAGGAATTTGCCCCGTAACTTGCCGATAGATGGCCTGAACCTGTAATCGCTGATCGAGCAACCTATTTTGTACTGGATTCATTAGGCTCAACACTGCAAGGCTAGTCACTACTGCTGCCTCCCAGCGCGTTGGCAACCACTGCTGCTTCCAGGCTGACCAACCCGTAGGGCGTAGTTGCGGTAATGTGGTACCGGGATGCCGAAACAGGGACGGAATCCAGTAACTCGACGGGTAGGTTAAATTGGGGTCGTGCCGCAAATCCCCACAGGCAGACAGCACTGCGGTATGGGCATCTTGATACTGACTAACATACTGAATGAACTTCTGAAAAAACTGTTGCGCGACTTGATTATGAATCGGTTCGCGCATCACGACGACTTGGCTGAGCCCTAAGTTAATCAATGCCTGGGCGATCGCTAACCCTTGACAGGAGTTGAAAATCGCAAATTGCAGTCCTCGCTGCTTAGCCGACAGCAAATCTGATGCAAGTTCCTGAATGGTCAAGGTTTCCCCCGGTGCGATTCCTAGTTCTCCACCTGTCAAGGAAGTTTCGTTGCTGTGTCCGGCGAAAAACAAAATGTCCCATCCCAGTGGGTCGGCGATCGCTTGGCGAATTTTGGCGCGAAGTTGACAATTATCTTGATTGGCTTGATAGCCTGCGAAGTGAACCTCGGCAAAGTGTCGAGTTTGTTGGAGCACCTGCCGTTCCTCCTGAAAATCGAGCCCAGTGTCATCGCCAAGAATTGCCAGAATGCGTAGTTTACTGCGGCGCTGGCGAGGCGTGCTGGGTTGACGAATATTGGCAGGGGTTCGGGCTATCCGTACAGGTCGCTTCAGAGGAAATTCCGCTTCTAGATGCCAAGCTTCCCACGGTAAGCGCTCCAGAGTCGCTTCACAAGTCAAGAACAGATCGACACAGGTTGAATCAACAGCAGGCTGGGCATAGGCGGCTTTGGCGATCGCCCCCCGAATCGGTAGCAATTCCGCTTGATTGATCCAGTCATGGAACTGCTTGAGTAAATTGGCTTCTGCCTTGATCAGAAGCGATCGCCAGTCTTGAGTCGGTAATCCAGCGATGCCACTAATACCAGGACGTGCCCGAAACTGCCGATAGAACTGCTGATAAGCCTGTTGCCAAATTTGATAACACTCAAAAACCGCTTCGGGAGCAGGAACTTGAGCGGTAAGTTGTTGCCCATGCCCCCAACGGAGGTAAAAGCGGCAGATTTGAGCAGTGTGCTGCACCTCAAGATTTAGTCGGCTCACGATTGTGTTAGTTGAAACTGTAGGGGCGGCAACGTCACGGCAACACCATTGTCTAACGCAATCGTGACCAGAAATTGTTCGCTCAAGGCTCCGATCGCCTCAGTAAATAAATAGCCTGCGGTTGGAATCGATCGCAGTTGCTGCACGATCTGCATCGTTTGTAAGTCTCGAACTTTCAATAGCAAACCGTTGGGTAGAGGCTGATCAGTCTGATGTTTCAAAATCAGCAGCAGTGACCATTCTGTCTCTGTACTCGGTGAGTCTAGTAAAGAAACAATGCCGTAAAGCTGTAAATCGACACCGCTGAGCCCGAAATTACGGTAGGCTGCTCTGGCGTTGGAGGCAATGGTAATCCCTTGGTTAATTGGTTGTTTCAAGTCACTCAGGAGCGCCTCTATTTGCATTTCTGTCCAGTCGGGATGGGGCTGTAGCTCACGCATGGCGCTGGCGAAGGTGCGTTGAGGAATGACTATCCAGTTCAGTGCTTGCACCATGGGCCCCATCTGGGTTTGCCACTCTGCTTGAAACCATTGAGCGGTATTGAGAACTGGTTGTACCAGGAGTTGATGAATGCGCTGCGGTACGGTTTGGGAAGTGGGCTGTGGTAAGGCGATCGCTTGCGGGTCAAGGCAGCTGAGGTAGAGCAACAGGTGGTCTAGATCAGGGTCAAGCCAAGATTTGGGCAGGACGTAGGTGCTATCTTCTCGGTGGGTTAAGCCATGAGTATCACGTTGTTGGGTTAAGGTATCCTGCCGAATGAATCCTGGTAGCCCGATCGCACCCTGTTCTTCATACAGGATCATAGGGATATAAAAATGAGCCGCTAGATCAGGGCGATCGACCACGATTTGAGGAATTAGCAAGTCTCCTTCTCGTTCTGGCTCTAGCGCAATCAAGCAGAGGCGCAAAGCGTTCGCTTGTAAATGACAAACAGCACTGGTGCCATCGGCGATCGCTGGTTCTAAGATGACACATTGGGTTTCATCTAAGCTGAAATTCAAGGTGCGAGCGGCGAGCCATTGTCGAAACCCTGCCAATGCTAGCGCGTTGAGATAAACTGCCCACTGCTTGCCCGGATCAGATACTCGTTGACTGAGTGCCAGAGCCTCATTGATTTGGGTCGCTTGCAGGCTAATGACTTCAGGCACACCCTCATAATCAGGGAGATAATCCTGCTCATCATTCCACTCGTCGCTTAGTTCGTAATCAATGTCACTGTTCATGAGAAATTCTGGTGAATAGTAGGGCGGTTGTCAGTTCTAGCCCTATGTAATGGTTCTCAACAGAGAGGAGATATGGGCTTAGCTGGAGTTACCGTTTTGAGTGATGAGTTGATCTAAATAGCGACAAAGGCTCTGGGAGAAACGGGTTTCGCTTTTCTTCAATCCCTTGGGCGTTTTATCGCGTTGGGCTTCTGCCTGCATCAGGGCTTCCAATTGCTCATCTAAAGCGGCTTGAATCTGGCGATCGCAGTGACGCAATTGATCAGGACTCACAAATTGCACGGCTTGGGTAAAAACGATCGCTTTGAGTTGAGTCAGCATTTGATGGCGCACATCAGCTCGCAAGGGTTTCAAATTCAGTAAGCGCGACACCGCATCCTGAGCTCGCATCCCAAGTTTGGCGGCAATTTCCCCCATTGCTAGTTGCTGACAATAGTAAGCCTGGAGGGCAATTAAAAAGCGCTCAGATTGTTTGGAAGAAGATGCTTTCTGCACACGGTCTTGCACAACAGCTGCGATCGCCTCCTGAAGCGCAGTTTGAAAGCTCTGGCGATAGCGTTGCAGAAATTCGGTGTGATCCTCGATGGCAGCATCACTGGGGTCAAGCAGTTCATACTCAAGGCGATCGCGGAGGGCCGGTTCGTCAAGCGATCGCTGCAATGGGGAGCCTCCTCGGCGAGCCAGACGGTACTGCCGAATCTGTTGAGCCAAGGCCTGGAGTTGTTTGAGCACAGTATCGGGAGCAATCATCGTTTGGGCTTTTTCCTGCATCAACTGGCTGATTTTTTGCAGTTGTGCTGAAGTGGGTGGTGGACAAGCTTTGGTGTTGCCTTGTTGAAGCCGCTGTTTGAGGCGATCCGGGAGGTAAATGCTCCGGTAGCTTTCCAACAGGAAGCAAGCATGAGTGACCTCTTGGGCAGTGAGACGGTGAAACTGAGCCAAGATCGGGGGCAGACGATCTGGTTTGGTGTCGTTCAGGAGTGCCCAAGGGCTGATCAGATAAACACCCTGTTCCAGCAGGAATTGTTTGATGTCGGGATGTTGGCGGATATGCCGAATCGTCCAGGTAGTAAGGTTTCCAGCGCTAGGTTGAAAAGTTTTCAGGACGTTTAGGCTGAGCGGTTGGTAGGTAGTGGGATTGAGAGTCGCATCGTCGTCAAGCACTAGAGGCAGAAGATCGCTCAGTTGAAAGCGATGATGGGT
>DATNPE010000438.1:0-5613 GCA_036703355.1 Allocoleopsis sp.
AGCCAGAACTAGCCGCTCAGCTTGGCATTCAGCCCTCTGAGTTTATCGTGGGCTTTGTCGGTCGCTTTGTGGAAGAAAAAGGGCTGCTGACTCTGGGGAAAGCTCTAGCGGGCTTGCGCGATCGCCCCTGGAAATGGTTACTGCTGGGTCGTGGCCCCCTAAAAGAGACGCTTTTAAACTGGGCACAGCAAGAAGGCTTAGCGGATCGCCTGATTTGGGTGGAAAGTGTCCCTCATGACGAGGTGCAGCGCTACATCAACTTGATGAATACGCTGGTGCTCCCTTCAGAAACTACCTACCAGTTCAAAACCCTGACCTCCGTAGGTTGGAAAGAGCAGTTTGGCCATGTGCTGATTGAAGCGATGGCTTGCCAAGTTCCGGTGATTGGCTCCGATTCTGGCGAAAGTCCCTATGTGATTGGCGATGCGGGTCTGGTGTTTCCGGAGGGCAACGCCGCAGAGTTACAAGATCGGCTGCGGCAGTTGATGGAGCAACCAGAATTGGCGACTCAGTTGGCGAAGCGAGGCTACGAACGATTGCTTCAGCAATACACCAATCACGCTTTAGCTAGCCAGTTATTGAGCTTTTACAAGGAGTTGCTTGCCGCGTGAACCAGCCTTTACGGGTGTTGCAAATTGTGCCTTCCATTTCCCTGGTGTATGGGGGGCCAAGCCAGATGGTGCTGGGCTTATCCAAGGCGCTAGGGGCAGAAGGCGTGGAAGTGACGATTCTGACGACAGACTCCAACGGCGACACAGGCCAAGCCCCACTAGATGTCCCGCTCGATCGCCCCGTAGAACAGGATGGCTATCAAATCCGCTACTTTCGTTGCTCTCCCTTTCGCCGCTACAAATTCTCTTTGGGGTTGCTGCAATGGTTAGCACAACAGGCTCATGGGTTTGATGTAGCGCATATTCATGCTTTGTTTTCCCCAGTGAGTACGGCAGCAGCCATGATCGCGCGATCGCAAAAGCTCCCTTACATCCTGCGGCCATTGGGCACCCTTGACCCCGCTGACCTCCGCAAGAAAAAACAACTGAAGCAGATTTATGCCGCGTTGTTAGAGCGGCCCAATTTAGCAGGAGCCGCTGCAATTCATTTCACCAGTGACCAGGAAGCCAAAATTTCTGAGCGCTTCGGGCTTACCACCAAAGATTTGGTCATGCCTTTGGGAGTCAGCTTGCCCAATCTCCCAGCAGACCTGACCATGATTCGATCAGAAATGGGAATTCCCAGCGATCGCCCTGTGATTTTGTTCATGTCGCGGATTGACCCCAAGAAAGGGTTGGATTTATTGCTGCCTGCCTTAGAGAATTTGTTGGCAGCAGACCTCAAATTCCATTTCGTTCTTGCCGGGGGCAATCCTCAAGATCCAGCTTATGAAAAGGCGATCGCCCAACAGATTCAAGCTTCTCCCTTAGCGGCTCACACCACCATCACCGGATTTGTCTCTGGAACCCGCAAAGTGGCACTACTAAAAAGTGCTGATTTGTTTGTGCTGCCGTCCTACTACGAAAATTTTGGCATTGCCGTGGCAGAAGCAATGGCAATGGGCACGCCTGTGGTGATCTCGGACCAGGTGCATATCTGCGAGGAAGTGCGACAGGTAGAAGCAGGCTGGGTGGGATCGTGCGATGTCTCTGCATTCACAAATTTGCTCAAAGCAGCTTTGCAGGATGCGACAGAACGACAACGGCGAGGCCAACAAGCAGAAGCCTATGCCAAACAGCACTATAGCTGGTCGGCGATCGCTCAACACATGATTGGGGCTTATCAGCAGATTTTAGCGACTCAATCTCAGCGCTAATTTTACTCCAAGCCTGCGGCAGATCAAGGGTTGAATGCTAGAAATAACGCATCAAGTCGGAGAAACTGTAGCAACTGATAATCAGCAACAAGACAGCGGTCACTTGCGTAATTCGAGGTTGGGGGGAAGGCGTGAGGGCTTCGCGTACTAAGGTCGAGACTGCGGCTCCGATAGCATAGCTGAGGCTCAGGACTAAATAGGGCCAACCTTTACTAAAACCCCAAATCACATCGCTTGCGCCCCAAACCAGCAGGAGGGCGATCGCTAAAAGGAGCATCAATAGCTCCACAAATTGGGGTGGATTGCTACTACTTGCTAGAGCTAATGTATTCCACCAAGATTGCCAGCGTCTCATCTCCCTACCACCACTCCGGTTACTACAGCGGGTTGCTACTCAATCCGATGAGGTTCGAGTATTCCAGAACTGACCGTAGGATAGTCTAACTGATTTAATTTGACTACCCGCCTTGGGGTGGGAGTTTTGAGCTGCTTCCTCCACCTTAAACCGATAGAAATAGCAAGCTGCTAACACGAACCATTAAAAACCCTTAACAATAGAGAGGTAAACCTTGAGAAACTGTAGCGTTCACCCGTTGTTATGGCTACTAATGTAGACGATCGCAAGAAACGGATCATGGAGCACCTGGCTCGCAGTACTGGAAAATTTACCCAATCCAGCTCTCAAAACTCGGATCAGCGCAAGCAACAAATTCTCGACCACGTTCGTAGAACCAAAGGCTAATCTTTGGGGTTAAATTAAACTAATTTTTTTGCGATCGCTGCTGTTGGGTGTAGAGCTTGGCAGGGGCGATCGCAAAATTTTGAGCAGTTTCGTGAGCAACGGCTTACGCTGACATCGGCAGAGATTGAGAATTCGTGTCTTGCATCAAGTAGCCATCCTCCATGTGAACCACGCGATCGGCAATATCCAGAATCCGGTTGTCGTGGGTCACCATCAAAATGGTACATCCCTGTTCTTTGGCGAGACGCTGCATCAAGTTCACCACATCACGACCCGATTTACTGTCAAGAGCCGCAGTCGGTTCATCGGCAAGGACGAGTTTAGGATGATGAGCTAGGGCACGGGCGATCGCCACCCGTTGTTTTTGCCCGCCAGAAAGTTGGGCGGGGTAGTAGTTGAGGCGCTCTCCTAAACCCACCGCACTCAGCATGTATGCCGCTTTAGATTGAATGTCTGCCTCAGAAATTCCGGGTTGCAGTTGCAGCGCCATCTGTACATTCTGCTGAGCAGTGAGAGATTTCAGGAGGTTGTGAGCTTGGAAGATATAGCCAATGCTCCGCCGCACCTGCACCGCTTGGTCATTGCTAGCACCACAAAGTTCTTGGCCGAGCACTCGCAAACTGCCTTGCTGAGGCGATCGCAAACCGCCAATTAGGGTCAGCAAAGTAGTTTTTCCAGAGCCAGAAGGCCCCGTCATCAACACGATCTCGCCCGGTTGGATGTCTAAGTTGATGTCAAATAAAACCTGTTTCTTGAGAGCACCTTCCCCAAAGTAGTGATTGAGCTGCTGAATCGAGATAACCGCTGGGTGAATCATGAACTTGCCGAGAGATGATAGATTTCTTAATCAATCTCAATCTCTCTTCATTTTACTGTCGAGCGCTGAAGCACCCATCCGCAAACCCTCGGAGTTTCGGACCTAGCACCTATTCCTTTAGAGTGAAAATTGATAACGCTGATTACTCTGTAGGCGCGGGTAGAGGCTCTGGCACCACCGAGACTTGTACAGAGCGATCGCCCCGTTGCACTTGCACTGGCAAAGGCCGACCCACTCCATTCTGCTCTACTAAGCGCTGCACTTCATCGGGTGTGGTAATCGGCTGGTTGTTGATTTGCTGCAACACATCTCCTGCCCGAATGCCCACTTTGTCGGCGGGAGAGTTGGGTACAACTTGCAGAATTAACACGCCGGAAGTCGCAGGCACTCGCAGATTCCGAGCTTCCAGTTTTTCTCGCACCTCTGGCGTCAGGGCTACCAATTGCACCCCTAGATAGGGATGTAGAACCTTGCCTTGAGTAATCAACGTTCGGGCGATTTGTTGAGCTGTATCGATGGGGATGGCAAAACCAATGCCTTGAGCGCCCCCAATAATGGCGGTGTTGATACCAATCACTTGACCGCGAGCGTTCAGCAACGGCCCCCCGGAATTACCTGGATTAATCGCCGCGTCGGTTTGGATGAAGCCAATGCGCTTATCGGAAACTCCAATGTCACTGGCCGAGCGATCGGTGGCACTGACCACGCCCAAGGTCACGGTCTCCTGCAAGCCCAAAGGATTGCCGATCGCGATCGCCCATTGCCCTGGCCGTACATTTTTAGAGCTGCCTAGCTCAACCGTGGGTAGATTGGTTGCGGGAATTTTCACCACGGCAATATCTGTGACTGGGTCAGCGCCTAACACCTTGCCCTCAAAACTCTCGCCGCCCGGAAAGGAGACGGTGACGACATCGGCTTGGTTCACCACATGGGCATTCGTGAGAATTTGGCCGTCGGCACTAATCACAAAACCAGAACCTGACCCCCGAATCACCCGTTCTCTCGGCACCGCTGGCTGCCCCTCAAAAAACTCACGGAAAAAGGGATCATTGAGGGCATCTGGAACTCGGTTTCTCACCCGTTGAGCTGTGTCGATCTGCACCACCGCAGGTTCTACCCGTTCCACGACCTCCACCACAAAGTTGGTATCTTCAGCAGTAGGCGTGAGCGGACGACTCAGCGGTTGATTATTACTGCGACTCACTCCTTGTTCAGTGCGCCGTTCTGGTGCGAGAAACCTGCCTGCTGGCGTGCAACTGCTTAGCAGGATCAGGCTTGCCCCCATCAGCAACAAACAACGGGGTAGCGTTCCTTTGGGATTCGCTAAGGTGAAATTGCTCAAAATCTTCAGCAGTACAGGATTCATGTTCATCAGGCTTGGGCTTGCGATCGCGACAGTAGTAGTTTGGCAGATCAATTAAAACTTTTTCCTGGTAAGGAACGGTAACGTATTCCCTGGCGATCGAGGACGATAAACGTTCCCAGAGTAATCAGATTGTGTTCCAGCATCCAACGAACATGCTCCGCAGGCTCCTGTGGGCTGTCAGGAACAAAGCGAAAGTAAATCACAGCAGGTGGAGCAGGCATTTGACGGTGATAGATCAGCTCGCCATAATCTCGGTCAAATGTAAGAATGATGTGTTCTTGCAGAACTGCCAGTTCTAAAACGTCAGCGTCTCAAATTCCTGGCGTACTTTCAGCGATCGCAAGCACATCACAACCTGTCTCCCGTAAAGCTCTAACACTCATTAACGGAAAATTTTCATTCGCTAAGAATCGCATCAACTAGCTTTACTTGGCATACTGTAAATTCTCTCCTCGCTCAGACACTCAGCCGCAAACGCAAAAACTGCCTTTAGAGATTCTGGTGTCAAGCTGGGATAATTTTCGAGCACCTGATGTTGTGACCAACCAGCAGCAAATAATTGCAAAATAAAATCAACCGACAATCGAGTGCCCTTAACGACAGGCTTACCCACCAAAATATCAGAGTCCGAGTGAATGTAATCCTGCCATTTCATAGATTCAGCCTCGTCTGTTCTATTAGTTCTGCGCTCACTGGTAGCGCTGGTATAGAGGGAACGCAACGCTAAAGTAACTCAGATTAATCAGGCTAATTACTCAATAAGTTACCCAATCTCATTATCAGCTAGCGAACTCCTTGAGCCAGAGTCAGGTCTATCTAGAAAATAGGATTTTGGCCTGGATTGACGGCACAGATAAAATCACTTCCGAGTTCCAGCCATC
>DATNPE010000439.1:0-3676 GCA_036703355.1 Allocoleopsis sp.
CTCTCCTCAAGTGAAGCATTTGACGCTGTGGCAAGGGGTGAATCCGCCGCCCAATCGGGATGTGTTGCAAAAACTGGTCGATCGCTTCAACCAGACCCATACAGACATCCAGGTAGATTCAATTTATGTCGGGCAACCCGATCAACAGATGCCGAAAATTCTTGCGGCTGTGGTCGGGAATTCTGCGCCTGACATGCTCTGGTTTGCGCCGATGATTACTGGGCAATTGGTAGAGTTAGGAGCAATTCGACCGCTGGAGCAGTGGTTGGCTGAATCTCCTCTACGCGAGCAGATCGCGCCAACTTTGTTCGAGACAATGGAGCTAGAAGATCATCTGTGGTCAATTCCCTTTGGCACCAACAACGTCGGCATCTTCTATCGACCCAGTTTGTTTCAAGCCGCTGGCATTACTGCACTCCCCAAAACTTGGGAGGAGTTACGACAAGCCGCTCGCACCTTAACCCGTGATACCGATGGCGATCGCCGCATTGACCAGCATGGCATCTTGCTCCCCCTAGGGAAAGGTGAGTGGACGGTGTTTAACTGGTTGCCGTTTATGTGGAGCGGTGGCGGAGAACTTACAAATGCAGGCCAAGCTGATCCTACTGCGGTCAATTTAGCGACTTCAGGGGCGATCGCGGCTTTACAACTTTGGCGAGACTTACTAGACGATGGTTCTGCGGTTTTATCTCTCCCAGAACGCGGCTATGAACTCGATGGTTTTTTGGCAGGTAAAGTCGCCATGCAGCTCTCTGGTCCTTGGACGCTGGGACAGTTGCAAGCCACTGGAGTGGATTTTGGGGTGATTCCCATTCCTGCTCAGGCGCAAAGAGCCACTGCGAGCGGGGGCGAGAATCTGTTTTTCTTCAAAAGCACCCCAGAGCGAGAACAGGCGGCATTGACCTTTGCCGAATATGTGTTGAGTGAGGAATTCCAAACCGAGTGGGCTTTAGGCACAGGCTATCTTCCCACCAATCTTCAGGCTCGTCAGAATCCTACCTATCAACAGTTTGTCACCCAACAACCTGCGGTCAGCGTATTCTTAGAACAAGCTCCCTACGGGCGATCGCGACCGATTTTCTTTGGTTACAACCGCATCTCTGAGCAGTTGGGACGGGCGATCGAAGCCGTTTTACTCGGAAAAAACACCCCCGCAGCAGCCCTGGCGGATGCCCAACAACGACTCAACCTAGTATTGGGCAACTTTGCAGGAGGAACTGCGCGATCGCCGAAAAAAGCGTAATCGTACCTAACGACCGTGTATTTCCACAGTAAAGCGATCGCGATTCTCCCAATTGAGTGAATGTAGGCAACCCTGTGAACGAAGCTCCACATCAGTCAAAAGTACAACTCCGCAGAAGCACAATCATTTTTCGGACAGTCTCATATTTTCAGACCGCAATTTTTATTGCAGTCTTTACCTTTGCAGTCAACAAGATGCTTCTGGTGACTAAAGGAGGAGCCTATGGGATTGGAATATTAGTTTTCTATGTTTTCTTCTTACCTTCTCTATTAATTCTAATTCCAGATATTCTGTTGATTTTATACGCTCGCAAACTCTCAAAAGCAGCTCAATTTTTTGGCTATTTCTTTCACACTGTGGCTTTGTCTTGGAGTTTATATCTACTCAAACTTGCTCTTGAGAATTAAGGGCGATCGCTAGCAGAGCGGCAGTTGAGAACGTACATCAACTTATTGTGAATTTCTTGGCAAGACATTGTTTTGCAGCGGTGGGCAAAAAAATTACAGGTTAAGTTATTGCTGGGGTTACGCTTGGGTATCTTAAGCAGAAGCAAACCTCCGATTTCTACTCAACGACGATATGTTGCCCAACGAAAACAGCTTTGTGACGATTGCCAGTAATGGTCAAATCCATGTTTCAGCTCGATCAGCAGCAGAAGCCAAAATTGCAATCAAAGAATTGAAGTTGAAGAAGAAAGAATACGCTCTTGTAAAACGAGAAATTTCTCAGCAACAAAAACAAATTCGCGCGGAGTACACAGATGCTGTGCGTCAAAGAGGCTCCAAGTTCAGGGGTGGAGGCAATATTGGTCGTATTGTGCGAACGGTACAAACCATTAATCGTGATGCTGACCGTCGCGCTTTGGCTCAACAACTGGCTCCCCTAGAACAGCAAAAAAATGCAGTTGATACGATGATCAACGCGATCGATCAAATAATTCTTCAAGTTGAAATGTACCTCATCAAAAACTCATAATCTAATAGAGCTTAGTGATGAATCCAAGTGTCGTACATTACCAAACTCTTGAACTGAAGCCAGGAGCCTCGCAAGCTGAGATTAAGCAGGCTTATAGAGATTTAGCGCTTGTTTGGCACCCCGATCGCTTTGCTGACAATCCTAGACTGCGCGAGAAAGCGGAAGAAAAACTCAAACAAATTAATGCTGCCTATAACTTTCTGAAATCTACTCAGCCTCAGGCTTCCCCGCAGAAAGTAGCAACCCAACCAGAACCAAAAACAGAAGCTAAACAGAAACAAAAAGTAGAAGTTAAGCAGGAAGATATTGAAATTTCTACCAAGTTCAAAAAGCTAAATGCGTTGCTTGAGCTAGGTAGACTGAAAGATGCTGACCTGGAAACCAAGAGACTTTTGCTGGAGTTGGCAGGCAGAACTAAAGAAGGTTGGCTACGTCCAGAAGATATTAAAGCGATACCAGGACAGTCTCTCTCTACCATTGATCAGCTTTGGGCTAAATACAGTAACGGTCGCTTCGGATTCAGCATTCAAAGGAGAGTTTGGGAGAAGCTGGGTTGTGTTGCTTCTTCAGATATTGCTACACAAACCCTGAGTGAAAATAAGTTTGGACAACATACCCAGTGGCGGGTGAAAGGTACCTGGCTATCTCCGTGGGATTCCTTTAATTACAGTTTCCAGGCTCCTCTCGGTAGCTTGCCCAGAGAGTATGTTTTTGCGCTGAGTGGCTGGTGGAGCTACTCCAAGGGTTGGACAGGATATTTGCTGTGGAGATTTGATGCTCTCTTTCCAAAACCTAAATAGCGTGCAGCGATCGCCAACAGTACAGTAATCTCCATCCCAATCTCAACATCTATTCTTGAAGACTCTGTCTTTTGTAAATTGTTGGAATGGCGATCGCCATCAACATCACTAGGTTGGCAGTCCAAAACAGAACCACAGCACCAAAGCCCACCCATGCCAAAGGAGAGAAGGATAGCTGGGTGACTCCATCCCCTAATTGCCATAACCGAAAAGCAGTGTAGAAAAAGCCAATGGGCACTACAACACTCGGAACCAACCACTGGCTGAATACCCGCTCAGAGATGAGCTGCACTGCAACGACTAGTAAGTAGCTCCCCCAAAACGCCAAGGAGCCAGGTTGTCTCCAGGTCTGAACACATAAGGCGATCGGCAACAAAACCCCAATCAATAAGGCTAACTTGACCCATCCCCTCAGAAATGACCATTGCGGTTCACTAAATCCAATTTCTGCTGAAAAGGGAAGACGTTGAGCTTTCACCCTAAGACCGTAGGCGATCGCTAAACTAGTCACACCCAAAATAAAAAGCGTTATGAATAGCCCGTTATTAGCTGCCAAAACTCCTGCGCTCATCTTCAGCATGTCCCCTCACAGTCTTGCCGACCGCCTCTCAACACCTGCTCAGCCGTCAGTTCTAAGTCTGGGAAAGTTGGAGAGATA
>DATNPE010000440.1:0-3121 GCA_036703355.1 Allocoleopsis sp.
GCGATCGCCCATCATGATTTTGCCGAGCAACCTCCCTATTTATCGACGGTTCGCACCAGCCTCAAACAGATTGCTGCGGCAGCTAGACCTCAGGACACCGTACTGATCTACTTTTCGGGACACGGCATTCTAGACCCAGATAGCCAACAGGTGGTGCTCTGTTTAACGGATACGCAAAAAAGTGATCTCCGCAGCACTGGCTTAGGCTTGGGTGAGTTTCTGCAACTTCTAAGCGATTGTGCTGCCCATCAACAGCTCGTATGGCTAGATGCTTGCCATAGTGGTGGCATGACCCTGCGAGGTGCCAGAGGAGAAAGCGAACTTAAAACCCTACCCAATCCCACCCCAGAATTGGTGGCAGTCCTACGCCAACGGGCTGCCCAAAGTAAAGGATTTTATGCCCTGTTGTCCTGCGATCAGGCGCAGCAATCTTGGGAATTTCCAGAGTTGGGGCATGGAGTGTTTACCTACTATCTGATGCGTGGTTTGCGGGGAGAAGCCGCCGATTCCCAAGGCATCATCGAAGCGGATGGTCTCTATAAATATGTCTATTACCAAACGCTGCAATATGTGGATAAAACCAATCAACAGTTGCGGCTGATCAATCAACAGAAGCGGGGGCGAGGCGAAACCCAACTCCAAGCCGAATATCCCTTACAAACTCCCAAGCGCATCGTCGAAGGGATTGGGGAACTAATTATTGGGTTGCGTCCAGCGATCGCGACCTCCCAACATCCCCGTCAGGCACTCGTGGTCGAGGGCATCTCTCTCAGTTCTGCTACTTTGGAGTTGAGTAAATTGCTACGCGGAGCTGGTGGCTTTGAACTCGACTACTGGCCGCGCTCTGGAACGATTTGGACAGAAGTCAGAGCGGCAATTCAAGCCTGTTTGCGATCGCCAGAGAACTCCGAGCTTGGCCCCCCTAGTCCCCCAACATTGGGGGGAAATAGACTCTTGACTTCCTCCAATATTGGAGGATTCAGAGGACAGGATCAGGATGGTCTCAGCTCTCTGCCTCCAGAGGAAACGTTAAATAGCTCTAGCTCCCTCTCTCCGTGGGGGAGGGCTGGGGAGGGGTTCTCTTCAGATCCCAATATCACCACTGCTTTACTGTACTTGAGAGGACAGATCGAAGAAACTCTAGAAGGAGAAGCTTGGTTGGTTTTGGGAGATAACGTCCGGATTAGCCGTTCCTGGCTACGGCAAGCCCTACGCCGTTCTACTCTCACCCAGCAGATTGTCATTCTTGACTGCCCCGGAGCCACAGGTTTAGCGAGTTGGATTGATGACTTGCAACTGGGGCCAGAGCGAGGACAATGTTTGATTGCGGCAGCAGCTCCTATCGCTGCATCTGATCAATTTACTCAAATTCTCCTGCAAACGCTGCAATCTGCCGATCGCCAGATGGGTTTACCTGTGGCAGGTTGGATTGCTCAATTGCAAGTTGCGATCGCAGGTTCAGGTATCCCTCTGCATATTTGGCTCTCTGGCACCCAAGGCGTAATTGAAGTTTTACCTGGACAGATGGGTGCTAGAGGCATAGAGATATCTGAAACATTGGACTTGGGCTTATGTCCTTATCTCGGTTTAAAGGCGTTTAGGGAGACCGATGCTCAATATTTCTATGGTCGGGATGGCTTGGTGCAGAAGTTGCTGCATGAGTTGAGCCAGCGATCGTTTCTGGCCGTCGTGGGAGCTTCTGGCAGTGGCAAATCTTCTGTGGTACATGCAGGCGTGGTGGCGCAGCTACAGCAAGGCAAGCAGCTTCCGGGAAGCGAGCAATGGTGGATACGCAGCCTGCGACCCGGAGAACATCCGTTAGCCACTTTAGCGCAGCGCTTAGTAGATGCAGGCACAGATAAAGAACAGGCGTATCAACAGCTCCAAATTGAAGGATTACTCTACCAAGGCCCAGAAGGATTTGTGAACTGGTTGCGATCGCGCCCTGAACCGATGGTGGTGTTGATCGTCGATCAGTTTGAGGAACTGTTTACCTTAGCTTCTACTGAGGAGCGAGACCAGTTCCTGGCTTTGATCATGGGTGCGGTAGACCATGCGGGCGATCGCTTTAAGTGTGTGATTACCCTCCGCGCTGACTTTATTGCCGCAGCTTTAGAAGTGCCAGTATTAGCCCCGATTCTGCAACAAACAAGTGTTTTGGTGCCGCCTTGCTTAAGCGAACAGGAGTATCGCCAGGTGATTGTCCGTCCGGCGGAACAGGTAGGACTTAAGGTGGAACCGGGATTGGTGGAGGTATTGCTACAAGAACTCAATCACTCCGCTGGCGATCTCCCGCTGCTGGAATTTGTCTTAGAGCAACTGTGGGAACAGCGAGAAGCAGGAAAACTAACTCTGCGAGCCTATCAGCAAGAAATTGGAGGTTTAAAAGGAGCGCTAGAACGCAAAGCTCAAGCTGTTTATGACAGTTTAGAGCCAGCCGCTCAAGCCTGCACTCAATGGATCTTTCTCACACTCACGCAACTGGGCGAGGGCGCAGAAGACACCCGCAGACGAGTGCCGAAATCAGATTTGGTGGTGGCGAAATATCCTGAACCGCTAGTAAACAAAACCCTACAAGCTTTGACCGCAGCCAAGTTAGTGGTCGTGAATTGGGAGGCAGAGAGAGGCACAGGTCAAAGTCGTGGGATGGTAGAACCACCCGATACCAATGAACGATTACTGGAAACTCTGAAAGCAGAAGTCACCGTAGAAGTTGCCCATGAGATTCTGATTCGGCACTGGTCTACTTTGCGTTGGTGGCTGGAGGAGAACCGATCGCGCCTACAAATGCGCCGTCAACTGGAACAAGCAGCAGGATTGTGGCAACACAGTGGTGAACAACCAGATTTTCTATTGCGAGGGATACGGCTGGCGGAAGCAGAAGAATTGTATGTCAAATATACAGATGAGCTGTCGCAGGAAGTTCAGCGCTTTATTGAGGCAGGTTTAGCTGCCCGACAACAACAACAAATAGCAACTAAACGGAGACAACGACGCACCCAATTTGCCATCGGCGCAATCGCCACCCTTAGTCTAGTCGCCCTCAATATTGGCTGGATTGCTTTCTCCCAAAGACTCGCTGCCCAAATTCAAGCCCTCGAAGCTTTAGATGCTTCCTCTG
>DATNPE010000441.1:0-2841 GCA_036703355.1 Allocoleopsis sp.
TCTTTGTTCTGCGCTAAAAAGGAGCGGATTTGCTCAGCCCAAGTTAGCAACTCAGGGTCAGTGTAACCTATGCCCTCTCGACCACTATGCATCCGAATGTAAGTCCAGGGAGCAGTGAAGCGAATATCTAAAGGCACCGTGGGGCTAACCGGGAGACACAGCGCCACCCCTGCCGCTTCTAGGCGTTGATACACTTCTGGAATCAGCCAGCTAGAATGGCGAAACTCTAAGGTAAAGCGCTGTTGGAGATAGGTTTGCAATAAATCTAAAAAGGGTTGCAGGCGATCGCAATTGAGATGCCAGGTATGAGGAAACTGAAACAGAATTGGCCCCAGTTTTGCTTGCAGACCACTAGCCCGCTCCATCAAGCGTTCTAAAGGTTCTTCTGGGTCTTTCAGCTTCTTCATGTGGGTGAGATAGCGACTGCCTTTGACTGCAAAGAGAAAGTTATCTGGCGTTTGCTCCTGCCAATGCTCAAACACCGATCGCTCTGGTAAGCGGTAAAAGGAGAAGTTGATTTCTACCGTGGGAAAGTACTCAGCATAAAAAGGCAACTGTTGCTCACCGGGCATTTGCGGTGGGTAGAACAACCCCATCCAATGTTTATAAACCCAACCACTGGTGCCAATTAACAGCATGGATTTGCGCTCATTCTTCTAACTTATGCTCGCGATCGCCAACGTTTTTCTTATTACATACCTCCAACTCACGAAATATCTCTAGCGTGGGTGGTACAGATGGGATTGATTCTCGAACATGGGGGTATTCGTCTTCCTCACCTATGGAGCTAAGCCAAAACTAATGCGATCGCTGTGACTAGAGCTTCGGGTTCAAGCGGTTTGGCTAGGTGTTGTTGAAATCCAGCCGCTAATGCTTTTTGGCGGTTGTCTTCAGTTGCATAGGCCGTGAGGGCGATCGCAGGAATTTTTTGGTTGGGTGTAGAAGTCGAGCGGATCTGCCGAATTAGGGCATAGCCATCTATCTCTTGCATACCAATATCACTGATCAAGAGATCAAAAGTAGATTGGCTCAGGGCTGCTAAAGCTGCTTTGCTAGAGGTCATAGGAAGCACTGTTGCACCCGCCTCTTCCAGGGCAAATGTAATGAACTGGAGGGTAAAGGGTTCATCATCGACCACCAGTACTTGAATGCCGTGTAAATTCGTAGACTGCTGAGCGGGTACAACTGCTGGGGTCGAGGCAGAAGTCTCGGCAATCAAGGGCAACCGCACTGTGAAGGTAGCTCCCTTGCCTTCGCCAGCACTGTCAGCGGTAATGGTGCCGCCGTGAGCTTCTACCAACTGACGGCAGATCGACAGTCCCAATCCTAACCCACCAAACCGCCGGGTAATCGAGCTATCTTGCTGCCGAAACCGATTAAATACAAACGGTAAAAACTCAGGCTGAATCCCCTGTCCACTGTCGGCAACCGTAATTTGAGCTGATTGCTCCACTTGCTCCAGCTCAACGCGAATCTGGCCTTTATCCGGCGTGAACTTGATGGCGTTAGATAGGAGATTCCAAAACACCTGTTGCAATCTACCAGTATCTCCCATGACTGGCCCCACGTCTGGATTGAGCTTACTCTTTACCTGAATAGATTTGGCTTTAGCTGACAAATAAACAGTTTCCAGAGCGGCTGTAATGGGCGTGCTCAGAGTCACGGCTGCTAGATTCAGGGTTAACTTGCCCTGCACAATCCGCGAGAGATCCAGCAAATCATCTACCAATTGGGCTTGACGCTTGGCGTTTTGCTCGATCGCATCGAGGGCCTCTAGACGTTTAGCGGCGGTGAGCTTCTTGGTTCTCAACAACTTAGACCAGCCTAAAATCGGAGTCAGTGGCGTTCTTAGTTCATGGGAGAGCATCGCCAAAAACTCATCTTTGGTACGGTTTGCTGCCTCTGCCTCATTCCGGGCTGCCTGCTCTTGCTTGAGTAAGCATTCTCGCTCCTGCTCAAAGCGTTTGCGCTCGGTAATGTTTCGTTGAATGGCGACAAAATGAGTAATGGTTTGCTGAGTATCCTGAATCGGCGTGATATTCCACTCCACATAGAACTCACTACCATCTTTGTGATAGTTAATCGCCTCACCGTGAAAGGGCTTGCCCTCGATCAGATGTTGGCGTAAATCTTTGAGTAAGACGCGATCGCTATGAGGGCCTTGGAGCAGGCGGGGAGTTTTGCCTAAGACTTCTTCACTGGTATAACCCGTCATCTCCGTAAAGGCTGGGTTGACATACACAATTTCTGGCCCTGGCAGGTCGATCTGGGCGGTCGTAATAATGATGGAATCTCGCGACTGTTGGACCGCAGACAGCAAGAGCCGAATTGCTTCCTCTGCAACTTGCAAATCTCTTAGAGCTGCGGTTAATCGCCCTAGAGATTCTGTCAATCGGCTCTTTTGCGATGATGGCAGTTGGCTGGCGTTTTGTTGCAATTCAGCCACTCGTTGCTGCACATCTTGAATCTGCTCAATAAACTCGTCCCCGTTCACGTGATCCCTTTAACGCATGACTTCACCTCTCCTATTGTGAACAGTTCAATCGCTCAAAGCATTTATACTCAGGGAGATTTAAGCAATTCTTAAGCCCACTGAATGTTCCAACTTCTGCTAGGTACGCTGGAATAAAATGAACCTAAAACAGGATTTCTGCTCAGCAAAACTACAATGTATCTATCCACCGACGGGTTAATGGCTAGATCAAGCTTTGCTGGAAGCACACTTTACAGCTTGCAGAGCTTGTTCACGAGTTGGTTTGCTTTGTAGGGTATTTGCCACTTTGACAGCTTGAGCGGGTTGCTTGAAGTGAGCATACTGGAGCGCGATCGCCTCTAGGAGAC
>DATNPE010000442.1:0-8854 GCA_036703355.1 Allocoleopsis sp.
ACCAGCTAACCAAGGCGTTGATATTCAGAGCCTCTCCAGCCCCGCCAATCTCTACAATGCGTTCCAGACGGGAGCGGTAGATGTTGCCTACCAGAACCTGGATCTCGACCAGATCCGCAGTTTGCAGGAAGGAGCGCAGCGATCGGGTTGGCAGGTGATCGAAGGTCGAGGCGATGGGATTTATTACCTCACCCTGAATCTGCAAGACCAGCCATTAGACCAAGTACTGGTGCGGCAGGCGATCGCTGCTTTGATTGATCGACCTCTACTACAGCAGCGGGTGTTTCAAGGTCAGGTAGAGCCGCTCTACAGCTTGATTCCAACTACTTTGGATGCCTACAGTCCAGTGTTTCAAAAGTCTTTTGGAGATGGAGATGTCGCCAAAGTACAAGCATTGCTGACCCAAGCAGGCTACTCCAAAGACAAGCCGCTGCAACTAGAACTTTGGTATCGCTCCAACCTGACTAGCAATGAGCTGGTTGCTACCACCCTCAAGGCATTGGCCGATCAAAAGTTAGGGGGGGCCATGACAATTGACCTCAAAAGTGTAGAATCGGCAACTGCTTACCAAAACCTCGACAAAGGCGCTTATCCCATCTTTATCTTGGACTGGGTGCCAGACTTCCTAGATCCTGATAACTACATTCAGCCGTTCCTAGCTTGTGCCAAAGGCTCAGAATCTACAGGATGCCAAGAGGGTGCCAGCAAAGGCCAAGGCTCCTTCTACTACAGCGATCGCGTCAATCAACTAATCGACCAAGAGCGCCAAGAACAAGATCCCGCAGCTCGTCAGAAAATCTTCGCGGAAATTCAAAATATTTTGGTGCAAGATGTACCCTTTGTTCCGCTCTGGCAAAACAAAGAGTATTTGTTTGCCCAAAAGGGAATTTCAGGAGCCCGCTTAGAAGCGACTCAGAAGGTGCCCTTTAGCTCTATCCAGAAATAGATTCTTTATGTCTCGCTCCAAAGCGCTGCAATACTACATCGCTGCCCGTTTGCTCCTAGCGCCCCTGATGCTATGGACGATTATTACAGTCGTCTTTCTTCTGCTAAGAGCAACTCCAGGCGATCCAGTGGATGTGATTTTGGGACCACGAGCCCCCGAAGCAGCCAAGATCGCCTTGCGAGAGCAGCTAGGGTTAGACTTGCCGCTCTGGCAGCAGTACTTCTACTACTTAGGGGATTTGCTGCGCTTAGACTTGGGCACCTCCTTAACCAGCCGCGGCCAATCGGTGTGGGAAATCATTCAAGCTTATTTCCCTGCCACCGTAGAGCTAGCGGTCTTTAGTATAGCGATCGCTTTGGTCGTAGGCGTTAGCGTCGGCATTCTCTCTGCTTCCAAGCCTGATAGCGTGTTTGATGCAGGCGGGCGGCTGTTCGGCATCATTACTTACTCAGTGCCGTTATTTTGGGCTGGAATGTTGCTGCAATTAATTTTTGCAGTGCAGCTACGTTGGTTTCCGCTAGGCACAAGATTTCCCGCTACTATTCCTGCCCCTCAAGGCCCCACAGGACTCTACACCATTGATAGTTTGCTCAGTGGCAATCTTGTCCAGTTTGGCACCACCCTTTACTATCTAGCTTTGCCCTGCCTGACTTTAGGAGTTTTGCTCAGCGGCATCTTTGAGCGCATGGTACGGGTGAATCTGAAACAAACCCTGAAAGCAGACTATGTAGAGGCAGCGAGAGCCAGAGGTATTTCTGAAGGCAAAATCTTGTGGTCCCATGCCTTCAAAAATGCCTTAATTCCCGTCATTACAGTGTTAGGGCTCACTTTTGCCGCCATGCTGGGTGGAGCTATCCTCACAGAGGTCACCTTTTCTTGGCCAGGGCTTGCCAATCGACTCTACGAAGCCATTTCCTTACGGGATTACCCAACCGTACAGGGCATTGTGGTGTTTTTTGCCGCGATCGTAGTTTTGGCTAGTATTGCGATCGACCTCTTAAATGCTTATGTTGACCCACGAATTCGCTACTAACAGCTTCGAGTTAAGAATATCTGTCAAACAGGTGAATTTAACGAGCTGAGAATTATAACTAGGGTAGGTAGGAGCCCGTCTCTACTCGATTGGACGCTCAGCAATTTCACCCTTGCAGCTCGTCCGGATGTAGGAGGCAAGAGTTTGGCAGTTAAGCGAATTTAGGTATAGAGCGAAGCGTTCCTTGGAGGCAAGGAATATGAAACGAGAACTGTTAGCAGCCACTACATTATTATTCTCAGGGCTATGGTTGACGACACCCGCCCAAGCGGAAAACCCTGACCACGTCAAGCAACTGCTGACCAGCAAAATCTGTAGTGGGTGCGATTTGACAGGCGCTGATTTGAGAGGCGCTGACTTAACGGAAGCTCACTTGCTAGGAGCCGACCTTAGAGGAGCGAACTTACAGGGTGCAACTTTGACCCGCGCTAACCTAGAAGGTGCCGACCTCACCAACGCCAATCTACAAGGTGCTGACTTAGCGGCGGCCTTTGCCAGTGATGCGGTGTTTGATCAAGCGAATCTCAATCGAGCAAACCTTGCCAGTGCTCAGCTTCATCACGCCAACATGCAAGGTGCCACGATCATTGGCGCTAACCTAACAGGAACGCAACTCTTTGGCACCAATCTCAACATCGGTGGTGAGTGATCTAAGGAGTGGTTTGAGTTTGGGCTTGAGTTGCCTGCTCAATCTGTTTAGTAAAGTGATCTTGCTGGTACTGGAGCTGCTGAGCTAAAGCCAGACCTTGCTGAAAGGCTGCCACCGCTTGCGGGTACTCCTTGCGGGCGACATAAATTTGGCCCAGCGTGTCATAGGCGTTCATTCTGCCGTAGACATTGTAAGACTGGGCCTCCACATCGACTAAAAACCTATAGATTTTTAAGGCTGCGTCTAGCTGATTTTGGGAGCGATAGAGTGCACCTAGATGCTTTAGGGCTTCACTGGCGATCGCGAATTGTTGGAGTGGCTGGGCTGCGAGATAGGCTGCCTGGTAGTTTTCGATCGCCTGAGGCAGTTGACCCAGCGCTTGATAGTTATCTGCGATCGCCAACTTGACCTTAGGCACTTGCGTGGGATCTTGGGCTTGGTAAATGTTCACCAATTCTTGCTGAACGGCGATCGCGGGTTCTGGTTGCTTGCCTTGTTCGTAAATGTAAGCCAGTTGTTGCAGCAAGCTGGTTTCGCTCAAGGTTCGACTGGGAGTTGCTCCAGTCAGGATGCCTCGACTACGCACTAGAGTCAGAAGTTGCTGGTAGGTACTGGCAGCATTGTTATAGGCAAACCAGTTGAGATGGAGCTGACCAATGGTGTCGAGGGTGCTGGCTTCTGCGGCCAAATCTTGCTGCTGCCGCACTGTCGCTAGAATTTGTTCGTAAACGGTGACAGCTAAGTCCTTAGCTCGAAGTTGTTGGTAGGCTTGCCCCAGCGATCGCAGGAGTTCTAAATTCTCAGCGGGAGTTTGTTGCTGAACCGCTTGCAGCCGCTCAGAAATTTGCCTTACATCAATCGTGCGGTTTTCTTCCCAGGCGATCGCACCCACCCGACTCAACGCAGCGACTTCTTCGGCTGGCCCCAAAGCTCGTCGCAACCGCAATTCTCGGTACCAAGTTTCAAACGCGGCTTCTGGTTTCCCAGCTCGAAACTGAGCGGTTGCTTGGGCATTGAGTTCATCGAGAGCCGTTCTGAGCATTTGTTGCTCCTGGGCCGTCAGAGGCTGCCCTGCTTGGGGTAACAGCGGATCAGAAACTTTTAGCTCCAAAGGATTGGGGGGAAACTCGTCAGGCTGGTCGTTTTTCTTAGCAGAGGCACCAGGAGCATAACTACTGAGGCAAAGTACCACAATGACGGCAATAATGCTGCCACGCTGGATGAGGTGTGGCGATCGCAGCCAGTGAGTTTTTGCCATTCGCTCCCAAGAACTAAAAAGTAAAGTCATAGCTGAGGTGGGTTGCTGCATTCGAGTTCAAGCCAGCTTCTTTTAATAAAGCAGAATCTAATTTTGACGCGAAAGTTTCAGCTTTTGATCTAAATCACCCCACTGACACTTGAGTTCAGCTCGGCAAAATCAACCGAACTTTAGGGTAAGCTGGAAGAACTTTTAACAAAACGCATTAAAGTACAGGGATAGCGTGGCATAATGTGCCTTTGTTCGTGATATGGGCGACGATATCCCAAACGAGTAGTTTCAGTCCTTGACCCAATCCCTTGATTAGGGCTGCTACTGGGAAGCCTAGACATAGACCAGCCCACAAACACAGATATAGTTACCACCTGTAAAGGTAAGCATCATTGCAAGCACTCTTGGCGGGTGCTGGAGTTAAATCCTGGACATTTTGGTTGCACACATACAGAAGTGGCGAGTGAGGAAAGCGTGAAGATTTTGGTTGTTGGCAATGGGGGGCGTGAACATGCCTTAGCCTGGAAACTCTTGCAATCTGACCGCGTAAAGCAGGTTGTTTGTGTGCCCGGTAATGGCGGCACTGCAACCTTAAATCGTTGCCAAAATCTGCCCCTGCGAGTAGAAGACTTTGAGGGCATGGCCCGCTTTGCGCTCGTTCACAATATTGGTTTGGTGGTCGTAGGGCCAGAACTACCTTTATCGCTAGGTATCACAGATTACCTGCGGCAGCAAAATATTACTGTTTTCGGTCCTACACAAGCAGGCGCTCAAATTGAATCCAGCAAAGCTTGGGCGAAAGAGCTGATGGCAGAATCAGGAATTCCTACTGCTAAGGCCGCTGTCTTCACTGAAGCGGAGCCTGCCCACGCCTATGTAGCGGCTCAAGGGGCTCCGATTGTGGTCAAGGCAGACGGTTTGGCCGCAGGTAAAGGGGTAACCGTAGCAATGACGGTTGAGGAAGCGCAAGCCGCGATCGCCGCAGCCTTTGACGGTCAGTTCGGGGCCGCAGGCAATCGCGTCGTGATTGAAGAATTTATGACAGGGCAGGAAGTTTCTGTACTGGCACTCACCGATGGCTTAACCATTCGGCCCCTGCTCCCTGCCCAAGACCACAAGCGGATTGGAGATGGAGACACCGGAGCCAACACAGGCGGTATGGGAGCCTATGCCCCCGCCCCTATCATGACGCCAGAACTGATGCAGCGAGTGCAGCAAGAAATTTTGGAGCCTGCGATCGCCACCCTCCGCAAACGTGGCATTGACTACCGAGGCATTCTTTACGCGGGGCTGATGATCACCCCAGAAGGCGAGCCGAAGGTAGTGGAGTTTAACTGCCGCTTTGGTGATCCGGAAACGCAAACGATTCTGCCGCTTCTAGAAACCCCGCTAGCTGACTTGTTGCTCGCCTGTGCCCAAAAACGCTTAGCCGAGATGCCACCGATCGCCTGGAAACCGGGTGCTGCGGCTTGTGTCGTCATGGCAGCAGGGGGTTATCCCGGTAGTTACCAGAAGGGCCAGGTGATCACAGGAATTGAAGAAGCGGAGAGCATCGGCGCAGTTGTGTTCCATGCAGGTAGCCAACTCAAGCACCAAAAGATCGTGAGTGATGGCGGCAGAGTTTTGGGCGTGACAGCAACCGGAAATAACTTTGATGAAGCGATCGCCAATGCCTACGAAGCCTTAGAGCGGATTCACTTTGAAGGCGCTTACTACCGTCGTGATATTGGCCATCGAGTCCGCAGCGCTAGCTCTTCTCTGAGCTAAAAATCTTGACAACTGATTTGCAGAAATCTCCATCACTAGCAGATGGGATCGTCTGGAGAAGCGAATCTCCTAGGGGAACATGTATAAAATATAGGTACCTAAGCGCTTTTATTAGAACTGTGGCTGCGAGACAGAAAGTTCTGGGAAGCCTTGATCTATATACTGTCCTCATTGCGTAGATTAACTTTGCTAGCGCTCTTAAAAACAATTAGAGAAATCCTGGCTCGCTGGTGGTCTGAATTTACCCTCCAGACCAAGCTGATGGCAGCGGCTACGTTGGTCGTGTCACTGATTATGAGTGGCCTCACCTTTTGGGCTGTCAACACGATTCAACAAGATGCTCGGTTGAATGACACTCGCTTCGGTCGGGATTTGGGCCTACTCCTAGCCGCCAACGTTACACCTCTGATTGCCGATGATAACCGCACAGAGCTAGCTCGGTTTACACATCGCTTCTACAGCAGCACTTCTAGCATTCGCTACATGCTCTATGCCGATGAGGATGGCAATATCTTCTTCGGCATTCCTTTTTCTGAGTCGGAAGTGCAAAATTCGCTTACGATTCGGCGGCGGATTCAACTACCCGACAACTACGCCGAGCACTCGGAACTACCGATGGTGCGGCAACACCTAACTCCCGATGGTGAAGTCACCGATGTCTTTGTGCCCCTGCTTCACGAAGGCAAATATTTAGGGGTTTTAGCGATCGGCATCAACCCTAACCCCACAGTCGTGATTTCTTCTAACCTAACTCGCGACGTCACGATCGCAGTCTTCGTCTCGATTTGGGTGATGGTGATTTTGGGAGCGGTGTTTAACGCCCTCACGATTACCAAGCCGATTAAAGAACTATTGGTAGGGGTCAAAAATATTGCCGCTGGCAACTTTAAGCAGCGGATTGATTTGCCTTTGGGTGGTGAACTGGGCGAACTGATCCTCAGCTTCAATGACATGGCAGAGCGTTTAGAGCGCTACGAAGAGCAAAACATTGAAGAGCTGACGGCAGAAAAAGCCAAACTGGAAACCCTAGTTTCAACGATCGCCGATGGCGCTGTCCTGCTGGACACTAATATGCATGTGGTGTTGGTGAACCCCACAGCTCGGCGCATTTTTGGCTGGGAAGGCAAGAACTTAATTGGGGCAAATGTTCTCCACCATTTACCCGCATCGGTGCAAGTCGAGTTGACTCGACCGTTATACCAACTGACCGCAGGCGATCGCGAAGGAGCCGAGTTCCGCATTACCTTGCTGGAGCCTACTAACCGCACCGTCCGGATTTTGCTCACCACGGTGTTGGACCAATATCGCGAGAGCGTTAAGGGCATTGCCATCACGGTTCAAGATATTACTCGCGAAGTCGAGTTAAACGAAGCCAAGAGCCAGTTCATTAGCAACGTCTCTCATGAGCTGAGAACCCCGCTATTCAACATCAAATCGTTTATTGAAACGCTGCATGAGTATGGCGAAGAACTAACCGAAGAAGAACGGTGCGAATTTTTAGAAACCGCCAATCGCGAAACCGATCGCCTGACTCGCTTGGTCAATGACGTTCTAGATTTATCGCGCCTCGAATCTTGCAAGCGGTACCACTTTGAAGCAGTTGATGTCAGTCAACCGATTGAGCAAACGCTACGAACATACCAGCTCAATGCCAAAGACAAAGGAATTGAACTGAGCCACGAAATTGAGCCAGATTTGCCTGCGGTCGTCGGCAACTACGACCTACTGCTACAAGTGTTTGCCAACTTGGTGGGTAATGCCCTGAAATTTACCGAGTCCGGGGGCAAAGTCATGATCCGGGCTTATGTGTTGCAACCACAGTCGCGCCTGAAGTCAAACTCCTTGCAGAACCAACCACGGGCGGTTCGCATCGAAGTGTCAGACACAGGCATTGGCATCGACCAAGAAGACCAAGAAGCCATTTTCGATCGCTTCTTCCGCGTAGAAAACCGAGTTCACACCTTAGAAGGGACAGGGTTAGGCTTGTCGATCGTACGTAACATCATCGAGAGGCACTATAGCTCTGTGCATCTCGTGAGTGAAGTCGGGGTCGGCACAACCTTCTGGTTTGATCTGGCCGTTTTTCAGGAAGAAGCTACATTAGTGGAACCTGCACCTGGCTCAGATCAGACCACGAATGTCAACGCCACCTCAATCCCCGCTACTTTGCCTTAGCCATAAGAAACGCTCGAAACTGGGCGATCGCTCCAGGTTCCTCAACGCATGGCTACAGGGACAACAATAAACTCACCACCACTAAGCCAACCAGCACTAACCAACCCACATTGCGCCGCACCCAGTTTTGCATTTGCTCCCAACGAGAGCTTTGGTATTTAGTGCCTGAGTCGAGAGCAACTTCGCTTTTGCTACGGTCTTGGTACAAGGTGCACTCCTTAGCGTAGGGCCGCTGAGGAAAATTGCATGTGTCATCCTCGTGATAGGTACAGGTATCACACAGGTAAGCTTCTCCCGCAGCGCGATATAACGGGATTCCAGGGTGGCCGTAAGCCTTCAAGGCCAAATGACAGTAGGGGCAGGTGACAGCTTTTGACTCAACAGGTTGGTGGCAGCGGGGACATTCAGGCATGGGGCAGCGAAAATGCGTGATCTTTTCCGTATGCTAGCCTAAGCACTGAAGTGGTTTAGCAGCAATTTGCCAGCCTGAGAGAATTAGGACTGAGCAAATTTTCGCACTTGATACTCGCCTGCCTCAATAATCGGGTAATTGCCAGGTAAGGCTTGGGCAAACCGTTGCTCTGTTATAGCTAGGCGATCGCTCGGCACAGACTTCCAAGCTTCCTTACTCGCCCAACGAATCACCAGGGTCACTTCTGTCGCATCCTCTGGATTAATCCAAACCTCTTTGCCCAAAAAGCCAGGATATTCTGCTAGAAAAGCTGTCCAAACTTCAGCGTCTTTTTGGATGTATTGCTCTCGCATTTCGGGAGCAACTTTAATTTTGAGCCACTCGATCACCATAAACACGCTAATTCAATGTTCCTGTAAAGCAATGCAAACTGGAAAAGTCTAACCACTGACGCTTTCAACCGACTCGCCCATATGCAAAGAAACCGCAGTTTTTTTACAACTTAGACAAGCTAGAAATGCTTTGGATTTGACAGAATAAAGCTGTAGGCAGGTTTTGCTCCAGTACAGAAAATGCCAAGACTTTAATTAATTACACAAAAGCCTACGTTTAGCTACCGTCTC
>DATNPE010000443.1:0-2803 GCA_036703355.1 Allocoleopsis sp.
GTTCGTAGAACTGAGACTGCTTAATCGGTTTCGAGAGCCATGCAGCTACATGGATATTGTTGAGCTGAGCAGGTGTCTCGGCATCGCCCAAGTTAGTCAATAGCACCAGTGGCAAGGCTGGGTCGCGCAATTTTTGGCATATGGCCGTCGCGATCGCCAAGTCATTCCAGTCGGACACCTGTGGATCGAGTAGCACCAGGTCAAACGCAGAACTTTGATGGAATTTTTGTAGAGCTGCTGCGAGAGAGCTGACCGATTCAGCGCTGACTCCCCACATTTGAGCTTGCTGCACCAACACTTGGCGCTGGGTGGCGTTGTCTTCAATAATCAGCAATCGTTTACCTGCAAAGTGGGGCGATCGCACTAGTAGGCTCTTCTCAGCAGTGTTGGGCGATGCCTCAACCAAGATTGAAAAATAGAACGTAGAGCCTACTCCCACTTCGCTTTCTACCCAAATGCGACCTCCCATGATCTCGCTCAAGCGTTGGCTAATGGCGAGTCCTAACCCAGTGCCGCCATACTGGCGACTGGTAGAAGCATCAATTTGGCTAAAGGGATGAAACAAGCGGTGTAGGCGATCGCCCGGAATGCCAATGCCTGTGTCCTTGACAGCAATCCGAACCACATATTTGGGAGTGATAGAACTTTGATCCGGGTGAGTGGCCGATAACTTGCGAGCCCTGACTGAAACCACGACTTCTCCGGCGGGGGTGAACTTAATGGCATTTCCCAGCAAATTCACCAAAATCTGCCGTACCCTAGTCACGTCGCCCACAATCTCGCTCGGAACTTGGGATTCCATCACGTAAGCAATTTGGAGCCCTTTTTCTGCGGCTCTAGGGGCTAGCAAGTCCAGCACTGCCTCGATGCAGCCATAGAGATGAAAGGGCTGATGCTCTAGCTCTAGCTTGCCAGATTCGATTTTGGAAAAGTCTAGAATGTCGTTGATGATGGTTAAGAGTGCTTCGCCGCTATTGCGAATTGTTTCGGCAAAATCGCGCTGTTGAGCGGTCAGCCCAGTGTCGAGTAAGAGGCCCGTCATGCCGATCACCGCATTCATAGGCGTGCGGATT
Organism: Allocoleopsis sp.; assembly: GCA_036703355.1. Classification (GTDB taxonomy): domain Bacteria; phylum Cyanobacteriota; class Cyanobacteriia; order FACHB-46; family FACHB-46; genus Trichocoleus. The sequence continues at coordinate 1,074 of DATNPE010000443.1, forward strand.
TCGTGGCTGACCGTCGCTAAAAATTCGCTCTTGGTTTGGTTGGCAGTTTCAGCCGCTTGCTTGGCCTGTTCTAGTGCTTCGTTCTGCTCGGTGAGCTTTTGGCGTTGGTACTTTTCTTGCTCTAAGAGGTGGGCCTGGGCGAGGGCAATCCCAACTTGAATCGCCACTGACTCTAGTAGCTCTAATTCGTCGGGCGTCCAGGCGCGAAAGTGGTCACACTGATACAAGCTAATCACGCCATTCGGTTCTCCTTGGTAGGAAGTGCGAACGGTTAACCAAGATTTGATGTCTAAATCTTGAAAGACTGCATAACAAGGAGCCAGCAGCGGATCGGTATAAACGTTGGTATAGGCGATCGCTCGGTCTGCCGCCAAGATATTGTCAACCCAAGGATTATCCAGTACCGCGATTTCAATCATTTCTGCCTGGTGAATGGCATTAAAGTTCGGCTCTGCATACTGAGCCACCAAGCTGATGCGAGGTGTTGGTGTAGCTAGGTAGGTGCGAATCACGCAACGATTGACGCCAAAAACTTGACCAATTTGTTCCACCGCTGTCTGAAAAATCTGAGAGGCATCCAAACTTTGGCGGATCTTCTCTGTAATTTTCTTCAGGAGTAGTGTGCGTTGAAACTGTTGCTGCAAGCTGATTTCCGCTTGTTGACGCTCTTGAGATAGAGCGATCGCGGCGGCGGCGGCTCGCAATAAATCCACTTCAGACGTTTCCCAAGCGCGGGTTGCAACACAGTTGTCAAAGCCAATGAAGCCGTAAAACTCGGAATTGACCATTAAGGGCAAAATCAGGATGGATAAAATTCCTTGCGGTTCCAAGATCTCTCGTTCGGAGGCAGGAAAATCGGCCACAATACCCGCTACAATTTCGCCCTGAGATAACATCTGCGCCCAACGGGGAAAAAAGTCCGCGTAAGCTAAATTTTGGAGGGCTGGATTATCAATTTCAGGTTGAATTCCGACCGCACACCACTCGGCCCGCTGGCTCATCATTAACGGGCGATCTGAAGCGCCATCGCCTGAAATGACATTCCCGTAATGATTTTCAAAAATATAAACTCGGCTGGCTCCTGCAACTTGCCCCAAGAGCTGCAGCACTTGAGCGTAACATTGCCAACCGTCACTACAAACCAACAATTGCTGCTGAACTTCGACTAAGGCGGCAAGGTACTGCTCTCGTTTCGCGATCGCAGCTTCGACTTGCTTCTGGTCTGCCAGCTGGCGACAGGAACCGATCCCCCGAAGCAGCGTTTCAGCCTGTTGGTGGACCTCCTTGCGGACGAATAGCAAAGTAAGGCTGACAGAGGCAACTGCGAGCAAAAGGGTAGCGCTAAACAGAAGTTCGCTCAGCATCGCTTAAAACCTCTGAGGCGCAGAAGTAAAATTGACAGAACTTGCCATCAATGCCTTGCCAAGAACTCATGAGTGCAACTGGAACGTTGGGGGAGCTTATATGGTAGGCAGTATTCCCTATCTTCAGGGAGGAACTGAATAGGTGAGTGGAATTTGTTAGTAGTTGTTAGCTTAAGAGAGAAGATTGTCTTGACTAGTCTGAGTTTTAGCGGGTGGCTTAGCTAGGCAATGGAGAACGAGCGATCGCTCAGATCAAGGAAAGGCGATCGCATTCCACTGCTTAAACCAACCAAATTTTGCCAATGCAGGTTGTCTTTCTGAGGAGATGATTGTTCAAGTGAATCGTGAGCGTGTTACCCCTGGTCC
>DATNPE010000444.1:0-5420 GCA_036703355.1 Allocoleopsis sp.
GAGTTAACTGCGCTGGAACTAAAAATCAAGTCGCCCGCTTTCGTCCGAGGCTATTTGGGGCGGATGTTGGGCGATCGCTCTGACTCTTTCTATCAGTCTTGGCTAGACGAAGCAATCAGGCTAGATGCCAACTGTAAGCCAGGTAAAACGATTCAATGTGGCAATGTCTGCCGTAAGCCTGAAAACTGCAAGAAGGGAGCAACGCCCGCGCCAACTAGCACTCCTCAGTCAAGTGCAGCCAAATCGCCGCCCACAAAAAAAGATGGAAGAACAAAAGCGGCGGACAAACGGAAGGTTGCAAATGCGCTCATCCAAGGTGACACTGTTGTACTGGAAGGAGAAGACGGCGATCGCTACAAAGTTTCTCGCAATGGCGTTAATGAAAAAACTGGACTCGGTAGCTATAAAATCACTTCCGAAAAAACCAAAAAATCGCGCCAACTCTCTATGAAGCCAGATGATATGTATAGTTGGTTGGCTAAAGACAAAATTGTAGGGGTTCAGAAGAAGAAAACCAAAGCTCCCAAGGCGGTTTAAGGTATGGCGATCGCATTAGACATCCACGGCAAGTCGGAAGCTTTTATACGCGGGTATTTAAACCAGGCTGCTAGATACGACAAAAAGAATTGCACACCAGGAAAGACAATCCAATGCGGCAATGTTTGCCGTAAGCCTGAGAATTGCAAGAAGCCAAGCGAGGCATCTTCTGCTAAATCTTCTAAAAAACAAAGCGCCAAGCCAAAAGAAGTAAAGGAATTTTCATCAAAAATCAAAGAACAGACAGCGGCATTTAATGAAGCAGAGCTAAAGCCGCCACGCATTGCCGATACCTATGGGACCGACGCTCTTGACGTAAAGCTTGGACAGGTTCTTCGTATTCCCCAAAAGTTTATAAAAACCAAAAAATCAGGGATGTCTAGCCAGCAAATTGACGCGATCGCCGCTGAGATGAAAAAGCGAGGTAAAAATATTACGCCTGTAATAATCAAGAGAACTGGCGAAGACAAGTATGAAGCCGTTCAAAACGGGCAAATAATTGAAGCCGCTCGCAAAGCTAAACTCGATTTTGTTTGGACAATAGTTGCAGACGATGACATGCTTCGGCAAATGGCGATCGAGTCAGGATTGAATTAATGCCAAGCAACTTCGATCGCCTAGTTTACGATGCCCCAGACGGACTTGTGCCCTACTTAGAATCCACGCTGGGCGGCGAGTGGGGACAGTTTCAATTACGACGGTATGGGCAATTACAAGGGATAAGACCTGGCCGTGATTCGGTGCAGACTCTAGGAAAACATACGATCGCCCGTAACGTCACTCAAGCTTTGACCATTGGCTTCATCATCACAGTCAACAACCTCGATCCGGATAGTTCAATCAAGATGGCTGTGACGTTTAGGGATGCGATCGACTCTGCAATCCTAACGTGGCAATCTACAAAGGCTGTGGGACTGCTTAGAGAGGACATTGACCAGATAACGGGCATCACTGACCTAGAACAGGCGAAGGGACAGGCCAGCAGTACTCAAGGATGCTGGAATATTGTTTGTGTGCGTGAATTTGATATTGTCTATTTGGTGGACTAGCGATCGGGAATATTGAGAGCAGAATTATTGCTGCCTTATGCCTATTAATCTTGCCGCGATCGTTGATAAACCTTGGCCATTTGTGCGGGGATACCTGATTCAGGAACTTGGATTGGGCGATCGCCTTGACAATGCCTCTGATAATTTCGCGATCGGGTACTTGTCCAGAGCGACGAGGATGGATTTGGGAAAGATTTGTTCCAAGGGTCAGGTATGCGGATCTAGCTGTATCCCACGCAAAAGAAAGTGCTCGCCAGACAAGCAAGCCGCAACTTCTAAAACAGCTAAAGAAGCATCAACCAAGGCTCGTGGCAAATTGATCGAGGACTTAAAAGGAGAGCGCGATCGCAAGCGCAACGAAAGAGCGTCTAAAAAATTGACATCAGAAAAAGAGATTGCTAATGTAGAACAACAGCAGACACCCTCTTCACCGTCTGCAAAAAAAAGGAATTCTACTAACATGAATACGACTACAGCAACTCGTTTAGGGCAAGTACCTAATACTGCGATCGTTGACCGAGGTACAAAGATTGTATCCACCAAGCGGATCTCCGGTGAATCTAATCTATCAAATACCGAAGCTGAGAGAATGGCGCAATCGATTCTTCAGAATGGTTTACAGGCTCCCATTGTTGTAAAACGCAATGGAATGGATTACGAAGCGATCGCCGGATCTGATGCATTAGCTGGATTGAGAAAGGCGCGTGAAATCAATCCTATGGGTGGTGAGTCGGCAAATGTTTTCGTAGCCAACGATGACGACGAAGCTGTGGCACTTTCTTATCAGGCCAACCTCTACTCTGTACCTAAAACAAAAACTTCTCTACCGAAAGCATCCAGAGAGACTGACGCAGTGAGACCGGAAAAACTTGGCAGTGAGTCATTAGTAAGCACTAAGCGGATATCAGGCGGCGGCGATTATGATGCCGATACTGTCGAGAAGCTAGCACAATCTCAACTCAAAGTTGGCAATATCCTTCCTGCTGTCGTAAAGAGAACGAAAGAAGGAGAATTCGAGGTTGTTTCTGGGGGCTTGGCGATCGCGGCGGCTCGCAGAACAAGAGAAATTAATCCGATGGGCGGCGAAAAAGTTCGTGTATTTATTGCTAATAACGATGACGAAGCTGTGGCACTTTCTTATCAAGTTGGAGACTACGATAAGCCTTACAAAAAATAAGGCGATCGCTTGGTTCACTTTTGTAACCCCATCAGCTCGGTGGGGTTTTGTTTTGGCGATCGCCCCTAAAACTTACTCCCAGAGAATCGCGCCTGCTCTGCTTTCTTTAGTACGTTGTCAAACAGCTTGCGCCCTGCTTCTTCGGTCTGTTTGGCCACAGCACCACTGTCTACGTCGGCCCCAGTAAACTGGTTAATAATTTGAAATTGGTTGTCTTGGTTGACCGTACCCCCCGCAGTTTTGAGCGCTTCTAGTTGCTGCTTCAAGATAGATTCTGCTGCACCTTGAGCTGCTTTCACGCCTTGAGGTGATGCAGTGGGCAAAGTGGCGATCGGACCTTGAGCAGGCAAGAACGGGTTGATTGAAGCAAAGCCCGCTTGGTCGAATCCTGTGTTGATGCCTTTTACGCCCGCTTCAAATTGCCCCTTGCCGCCAAAGCGATCGAGTAACTGTTGCTGGAATTCTCGCTGCTCTCTACGTCTACGACGAGGACTGGCGATCGCCCCTATCGCTTCAGCATTAGCCGAGTCTAACGCCGCCCCTTGTTGTGCTGCTAACACTTGCCTGCGATTGTCTGCCGTCACCTGGTCTTGTGCTCCCTGTTGCTCCAGTAGTGCCCCTTGCTGAGCTAATGCCCCACCTTGTTGCTGTTTGGCGCTCAGTGCCAGTTCTAGCGCTCGCAATTGCTCCGGTCGTGTGGTTTTATCTGCTTGAGCCTTGGCAATATCTGCTTGGGCTTGTGCCACGTCAGCCGCGTTCTGGGTTTGGGCGATGCGGTTGCGAATCTTTTCTTGCTCTAGCAAAGTCTGGTTTTTCTGAAGCTCTAGCTCAAGGGATTGGCGCTCTAGGTCTTGCGATCGCAGCAATGACTGAACCCGAAGCTTTGCCGCTGCCTCTTGGATCTGCTTGCGCTTACTCTCAGAAGTGCTCAACTCGCCCAGCAACTTGAATTCGTTTTGAGTGAAGGCATCCAATGCCTGAGATAGGTTTTTGCGTTCCTCCAGTAGTCGATTCTGATTTTCCAGTGCCTTGGATTGGACATCAAGTAACTGAGTCTGAGCTTCAAGGCTTTGTTGAATCTCCGTAAAGGTGTTTTTCTGGGCAGCAGCTCTGCGATCGATTTCTCTTTGGGTTGCAGCAGTCAAAGCTTGCTGCTGGTCTTCCTCATTCTTGAGCAGGTCACGAGTCAGTTCAGCGGTCCGACGCTTACTGTCCCGGATGCGGTTCTCTTGCTCCTCCTGTTCAGCCACAGTTCCACCTCTAGGCAATGCTTCCAGTGCGGCCAGTTTGTCTTTTTCTGCTGCCAGCTCACCGTCAATGCGATCGCGTGTCAGCTTTAAGTTCTCCGACTCCGCATCTCCTTTTCGGAGTTGACCGGAGTTAATCAAGCGCTGAATCTGGGTTTGCCGCTCCACTTCTGCAGAGGCGATCGCATCAGATGCCCTACCCTCGGCCCGCTCAATTTCCTGCAATCTGATTTGTTGGATACGCTTGAGACTCTCGATTTGCGATCGCTCTAGCTCTGCCCGCAGTTGAGTTTCCTCTACAGAGCCTTTGGCTACTACTGAAAGTCGCTTCTCAATCTCCCTGCGCTTCAGTTCAGTCAACTCCTGTTCACCCTCAATTTCTCCCGTCCTGCCGCTGGAAATAGCGTTCTGGATAGCACCCTCTTGAGATGCGATCGCCTTAGCCTCAAGGTCAGCTACTTGCTTGCGACCATCGATCGCCACCTTTGCCAATTCCGCTTGTAAGCGACGTTCCTCTGTGGAGCCTTTGGCCGTCACCGATAGCCGCTTCTGAATCTCCTGCTCTCTCAGTGCTGTCAATTGCCGCGCACCGTCTAGCTCTGAAGTTGCACCACTGGCGATCGCGTTTTGCACCTCTGACTGCTGAATCTGAATAGCCTTAGCCTCAGCCTCTGCCACCTGCTTGCGCCCTGACACCGTTTCTTTGAGCAACTGAGCATTGAGTGACTTGATCTGAGATGCCGCCTTCTTCGCGTCAACGCTGCCTTCTGGGGAGTTTTTTAGAATCTCTTGTTGTTGAGCAATACGCTTGCGTAACTCCTCTAGCTTCAGTTCGGTCAACTGCTTGGTGAGAGTCAGTTCGTTGCCATTACCTGCCTCCAGGTTGGCCTGAATCTGCTCTTGCTGCACCTTGAGCGCTTCAATGTCGCGATCGCCCGCTTCTTGCCGAATTTTGCTAAGACCCTTTCGTGCTGCCGCTTGGGTTTCAAACTCTACTCGTGAATCCTTCTGGATTGACTGAATCCGGTTTGTGGCTTCTTCTTGACTGATTTGGCCCAGCTCTAGCTGCTGCTGAGTGATTTCTAGCAAACCTTTGGTAGCAGCTTTGAACTGCTCAGAATTAGCGGGCGATTTAATTTGAGCCTGGAACGATGCCGCTTTTTTCTTCAGCTGTTCAAATTCAGTTCCAAGGTTCTCTAGGTCACGATTTGCCAGCTTGACACCACTGTCAGCCTTGAATCCTTCTAAACTCTCGTCTAATGCTTTTTTGCGATCGCGCAACACTTTAATCTGCGCTTGTTGCTCCTCCCGCTGTTTTTGGGTGATGGGGACAAACTGTTGCAACTGACTAATCTGAGCCGCGATCGCCCCTGACTGCTGCCGAGCACTAGCTGCTAGCTTGCTATTCTG
>DATNPE010000445.1:0-7201 GCA_036703355.1 Allocoleopsis sp.
AGGTCTGGCAGGAGAATCAGAAACTCTTCTCCACCAATACGGTTGGCTTCAAAACCAGGTGGAACTTCATGGTCAATAATATAAGCAATTTTTTCTAAGGCTTCATCTCCTTGATGATGACCATACCTGTCATTAAAAAGAATAAGTTGATCAATATCTATTAAAACAACTCCTATCCGAGAAGTCCCTTGATCAACCAATTGAGAAAAACACTCAGATTGAATGTTTTGATATTTGTGGGGGGAGTACCTCATAATCGTTCACTCTTATGAGGACAACACTAATTAGTCACAGTCTAGAATTTCTCTAATAATGGTTTTTAGATCTTTGTCAGCAGGACGTTTTGCAAACTGTTCATGGCTGTAGATCCATACAAGTTGAATTATACAAGCCGTTGAATTGACTAAATACATCAATCTAATTTGTCCTGAAGCACCCTTGGAAACCTTGAGTTCTAATTTATGAAATGTCCAGTTTTCACCAAGTTGAAGTTTTCCAGGTAAAGGTTCATGCCGAGAGTTAGTGGGATATGGGTCCTCAATTAAACCCTCTAAGATTTCTTCAATCAGTTCAACAAATTTGGCTCCATGTACTTTTGCAAGTTTCTTAAAGGAACGCTTAAAGTTGTCGGATGCTTCAATCGAGAAGGGAGTTGAGCCAGTCACGCACTTCTCCTTTATGAACGCGAGTTGAAGGTTGTGAAGACTGAGCATCCTGCACAATCTTAGACATTATTGATTCATAAGCTGGATTGTCACGCTCGATCGAATCAAGCTTCTGCTGACCTAAGGCTTTGAGATCTTCAAGTAGAATAGGTTCAGTCGAACTTGCTTGAGGTGGTAAACCCTTGCGAGCTTTTTTCCAAGGAAATTCTACGTGAGTCATATCACTAAGCCGATAGGCATGATACCCACCAAAATATCCCCATACTTCCTCTAACAGTTCTTTCTTCTCATCTGACATTTGCATGAGAAATTCTTTCGTTGGGATAGGAAGTTGCTCAGCTTCGAACTGACTATAGAATCTATAAGCAGGCGGACATACAGGTCCGTATCGCCACGCTTGAATTTCAGCATCAAACAGTGGCTCGTCATACAGGGCCAGATGTAAACTTTGAGCATAGTACAGAAGTTTTTGGACCTTCATGTTGGTCATCTCAGCTTCCATACCATCTTCGTAAGCTTTCACGATAAAGTAGCGAGCCACATTGAGGCTATCAATCATAGCTCATACCTACAAAACAAACTAAACGCTCGATCGTATCAACTTCTACAACAAACTGGCGTTAATATTATAGCTCAGCTTTTAGCTGTACAGTACAAAAATACTATCATTCCTCTTCTAATGTCTTGCCAGTTGTGGCGATCGCCCAGTTTGACCTGTCATTAATCGCAAAGCCAGATACTTGAACGGTCGGAGGGTTCGCATCAGCCAGAGACCCAGACGACGGATGACTACTAAGGGCAACCAATTATTCGAGAAACAGCGATCGAGGAAATCGGTGAAGCCGAGGATTGTCAGGTTTTCTAACTTGCGCCAACGTTCATAGCGTCGTAGGACTTTCAAGTCACCAATGTCTTCTCCTTTTTGGTGCGCTTGCAACAGCACTTGTGCTAATGCTGCGGCATCTCGGATTCCCATATTCAAGCCTTGACCCCCCACCGGATGACAACAGTGGGCCGCATCTCCCACCAACGCCAAACGAGGCAACGTGTAGCGATCGCTCTGCATCAACTGCACCTGAAAGACATAGCGATCGCTCGCCAGAGACAGCTTACCCATCTGGTTGCCATAGCGTCGCGAGAGTTCTGCCAAAAACGACTCATCATCCAGGTCCGCCATTGCCTTCGCTTCTGCATGGGGAGCCGTCCAGACAATTTGGCAACGATTTCCGGGTAGTGGCAAAATCGCAAACGGGCCACTCGGCCAGAACCGCTCATAGGCAATACTGCCGTGGTCCTTTTCCGGCTGAATTACGCAAGTAATACAAGACTGCCAATACTTCCAGCCACGAGTTCGAATCCCTGCTTGTTGGCGAATTGGCGATCGCGACCCATCTGCTGCCACCAGCAACCGCGTGCGAATTGTCTGTGTTTCTCCTGCGATCGCAACTTGTAGCTCCACCCCATCTGGTTGATAGTGTACCTGCACCACCTCCGCCGGACACAGTTCGGTAATGTTCGGGCTGTTGTCCAAGCAGTCATAGAGCGATCGCATCAGTACATGGTGCTCTGCCACATAGCCCAGCGCCTCCGATCCCAAGTCCTCTGGTAGAAACCGCACTACATTTGGGTAGTCAGCATCGGAGAGGCGAATTTGGCGAAACGTCGTAATCTTCGGCAGGATCTCTTGCCACAGCCCCAACCCCTGAAAAATCTTGCCCGATAGCAGCGTCACCGCATAAGCCTGCCGTCTGCTCAACCCCGCTGTCCGAGGTCGCGCCTCAATCAGCGCCACCCGCAATCCCGAATGCCGCAATGCACAAGCCAGCAGCGTTCCGACAATGCCGCCACCCGCGATCGCCAAGTCATAGTCAAACCGAACCATGCTTAACCGTCTTTAACAAAACAACCTGAGAAATCGTGATTTTTCTTAATTGTTACGCGAACCGCCTAGAGGAGCAAGAAAGTGAGGGGTATTGCTCTCTCAGAGGGGAAATGAGTAGACATAGGCTGGAAAGGTACGGAACGTTCTGGAAAAGTTTTATGCACTGGGCCAGCGCCAGTTGTAGCGGTTCCAGCGGTAAATTCCTTGGATTTCGTATTCCATGCCACTGTCGAAGCGAATGAGGCAACTGGTGTAGGCTTGGCCGTTGTCGTCTTTTTCAGCCACTCCAATAACAGTGCAAGGAAACCATTCTGGGGCGCAGGGGCCTTCTGCTTGGACCCATTCCCAGAGGCTATTGCAAACTTCAATGCGATCGCCCACTTTGACCTTGAGGGTTTCGCGATTGTCTAGCTGGGCGTAAGCTGCCACATGTTTGGGTTGCACTCGGCTGAGCCATTGCGGGCCGTACAGCTCGCGAATAAATTGCATTGAGGCAGAGTCCCGATTATGCAACCAATCATTCAGCAGCTTGATTTTCCAGGGGTGGTTCTGTTGTTCTTGCTCTTGGACAAATTCTAAGAGGGTGCGACGTTGCTCAGGCGTGAGTTCATCTAGAGGGTTTTCGGCTGCGTCGGTTGCGTCTTTAGTCTCTTGGCGCTGCAACTGTTCCAACTGGGCGACCAGGCTGAGCAAGATTTGCTTCTGCGGCTCGTTGAGCGGACAGCTGGCAGCCTCACATTGGCTAAATGCGGCTTGTAAAACTGCTTCAATCTCGGCTTTGGTCATGGCAGATGGCAGCTACAGTGGGTGAACTTACATCGAAACCAATCCTGTCTATTTATTAACAGAAGTATTAACTTTTTGCAGCGAAGATTAAATTCCTATTATTACAGAACTGTTGAGTGAACCGGAAAAGGTTTAGCCCAAATTCACGCTAAGCTGTGTTTAGGCTGCGTTACAAACAGCTCTCTGCCGTTGTTATTGAGTCATTACAGTGAAGTTTATGCGCTTTCGAGCCTTGGCTGTCCTTGTGATTGCTTGCTTGTTTTGGGTCGGAAGTTGGACGTTTAGTCCTGCTGCGATCGCCCTCACCCAAATTAAGTTGTTTGACATTTCTTATCACGAATGTCCCGCAGAGTTAGCCGAAGGCACAGTGACGAGCGGTGGTGCTGCTATGCCTGCGAACTGCTTTCTCGTGACTGGTAAGGCTCAAAACGATTCGGGCAAACCTGTGATTAATGCAGATATTTTTGGCCGTGTTTATGATGCCAATAACGATTTAGTCATGCAAAACCGCACCCGTCTCGGCTCTATCGATGAAGTGCCTCCGGGTGTGAGTGATTTTCAGCTCAGAATTACCGTTCCAGCCAGTCAACCTACTCCTTTAAATCTCAAACAGTTCAAAGCAGCAGGTTTTACTGGCAAAGTCCGACGCTAGTTCAGGTAATGGCTCCTAACTCCTTTTCGGGGCCCTGGTTAGCATTTAGAACCCGTAGGTGGAACCCTGCTGCAAGCTGCTGAAAATTCCAGTCAAAAATTGCAGCAGGAAGATGGCCAGAATCGGCGAAAAGTCGATGCCGCCTAAAGGAGGAATAAAGGAGCGGAATAGGTTGAGGTAAGGATCGGTGAGCTGGCTGAGGATGGAGAAGGGAGGATCAGACCAGCTAATGGTAGGAAACCAGCTTAAAAGAATACGAATAATCAACAGAACTGAATAAATTTGCAGAAAAGTAGCCAAGGTATCGGTCAGCAGCGCTATTGAGGGATTCATAAACAATCTGGCTTCCTTCGAGATATACAAGCAGTCTATGCTTGAATTTACTTTAACGAATATCAGCGCCCAAGAAATTGGTCAAGCAGAAGTTAAGCCCTGGGAAGTATGACGGATAGCCTTCCCAGTTGCGAAACCAGTTGCCAAATGAAGCTCCAGAACTTGACCCAGTTGAGTGTTAGCGATCGCGCTGGGCTGGTTCTTCCCAACTGCCCATTTCGTTTTCTTCCGCTCTACCATTCACCGTGCTAAGTTGCTCTCGCACATCATCAATGGCTTCGTTAAGTTGAGCGATTTTGTCTTCTAAGCCCCGACGAGCCATCTCGATACTTTGCTCGGTTGGCGCTTTGAGATTGCGCTTTTTACCTTTATTGCTCGTTTCATCCGCAGGGAGTGACTCCTGTAGGCGGTTGGAAGTCAAGAGCGTTCCGAGGATGCCGCCGACAATGCCGCCAAAGAGGGCTCCTGCGATAAATCCGCCTGTGAAACCGTCTCGATTGCTCATCTTCTACTGTCCTGCTTTAGTGTTCAGCTTAGCGTAACTACTCCAAATTCATGGCGAGGTGAGGGCAACCCTACGTGCCAAAGGTCCGATCGCCTGCATCGCCCAGCCCTGGCACAATAAAGCCGTGGCTATTAATCCCTTCATCAATGGCGGCGGCGTAGATGGTCAAGCTGGGGTAGGCGGTACTGAGTTTTTGTAAGGCTGGGGGAGCCGTGACCACAGAAATAATTCGAGTCAACGCTGGGTCCACGCCTCTACGAGTCAGCTCATTCATGGTGGCTATAATCGTGCCCCCGGTTGCCAACATCGGCTCACTAATTAAGACATGAGTTTCAGGGGGAAACACCTCTGGCAACTTGTTGAGATAGCAACTAGCCTCTAGCGTTGTTTCATCGCGCCTAAAGCCTAAATGGTAGATCGAGGCTAAGGGTAGCAAAGCCTGAGCGCCATCGAGTAGCGCTAGTCCTGCCCGTAAAATTGGCACCACCACAATGGGCACTTCTGGATTGACAAAGGTGGCAGCACAAGGGCTGAGCGGCGTTTCTACGGCGGTGTCTACAGTCGGTAACCAATCTCGAATTGCTTCATAAGTGAGCCAGCGCCCTAGTTCTGTCATCGCACTGCGAAAGAGGGCTGGCGGGGTAGACACATCACGGGCTACGGCTAGCCAATGCTTAATTAAAGGATGAGGAGGAACGTAAATTCGCAATTGCAAAGCCATAGCCAGAAGTTAAAGAAGTAGAGTTTGCTAGGTCACAAGCGTTCATTATGATACTCCTTTCCCTTCTGCGTAGATGCAGACAGCTAGGCACACTTCATCAGATTCTAATGCGATCGCCACAAAGCCCTGAAAACTTATTGAGATTAATTTGCATTAGTGATTGACAATTATTTTCAATAAGACTATATTAATTGCAGTGTTCTCCTCTCTAAGGATCGGCAGGTGGGGGCGGTTAGCGGCAGCAAACTGTTCCCCTCTTTTTTTGCCTCTTGCTCTTGATCCTGCGTTGAACCTGGAGCGAAGGAGCCTCTGATTCAGCTTTTTTTCAGCTTTCGCGATCGCCTGCATTGTTACCGCCCTCAAGGACCGTTCTCTCAAGGACCGTTGTAGACTCCCAGACTCAGATACACTGAACAGAGGAGTCGGTGGCTTGACCCAGTGAGTTGCGATCGCCAACGCGTGGCTTTCCAGTCAGTTACCTGTCTCCAGTGCTGTTCTGCAATTTCTCTGAATTCATGCCTGCTTCCAAAACTTCTCCAGCCGCTTCTGGTTCCATTGCCTTTGCTGAGCCAACAGAGTTTGATGTCATCGTCATTGGCTCTGGGATTGGCGGTTTAGTGACGACAACCCAACTCGCAGCCAAAGGTGCTCAAGTCTTAGTCTTGGAGCGGTATTTGATTCCAGGCGGCAGTGCTGGCTATTTTGAGCGCTCTGGCTATCGGTTTGATGTCGGCGCTTCCATGATTTTTGGGTTTGGTCAACAAGGAACCACTAACCTGCTGACACGGGCCTTACAAGCGGTCAACGTCAGCCTGGAAACCATTCCTGACCCAGTGCAGATCCACTACCATTTGCCCGATGGCTTGGATCTAAAAGTGCATCGGAATTATGAGCAGTTTTTGCAAGAGTTGAGCGACAAGTTTCCCCACGAGCGCCAGGGGATTCGGCAGTTTTACGATGAATGCTGGAAAGTCTTTAACTGCCTGAATGCGATGGATTTGCTGTCGTTGGAAGAACCCCGCTACTTGACGCGGGTCTTTTTCCAGCATCCCTTTGCTTGTTTGGGTTTGGTCAAGTACCTACCGCAGAATGTGGGAGACATTGCTCGTCGCTACATTAGTGACCCTGCATTGCTGAAGTTTATTGATATGGAGTGCTACTGCTGGTCTGTGGTCCCCGCCGATAAGACTCCAATGATCAATGCAGGGATGGTGTTTAGCGATCGCCACTACGGCGGCATCAACTACCCCAAAGGTGGCGTGGGCCAAATTGCCCAAAAGCTGGTCGAAGGTCTAGAAAAAGCAGGCAGTCAGATTCAGTACAAAGCCAGAGTCAAGCGCATCTTAGTCGAGAATGGCCGCGCTGTAGGAGTAGAACTTGCTTCTGGCCAGGTTTATCGGGCCAAGCGGATTGTCTCCAATGCCACTCGCTGGGATACCTTTGAGCATTTACTACCCACTGATGAAATGCCTGTTGCTGAGAAGAAGTGGCAACAACGTTACCAAAAGTCGCCTAGCTTCCTCAGCTTGCATTTGGGCGTCAAAGCCGAAGCGCTTCCGGTTGGTACGGAATGCCATCACATTCTGTTAGAGGATTGGCAGCGGATGGAGGACTCCCAAGGTACCGTTTTTGTCTCGATTCCGACGCTACTTGACCC
>DATNPE010000446.1:0-4361 GCA_036703355.1 Allocoleopsis sp.
ATGTGCCCAAACACAAAACATGCGGCTAAAAGAGCGACGCAGCGATCGCGTGTAGGGAATCCATTTTGCAGCCCCACGACTCCCAGAAGTTTTCTCGTAAAACAGAATGGGTTCCGAGGTCAAGAGGGCTTGCTGGCTCTGCTTTTGACGTTCAATCCACGATTCCAAATCGGTATAGTTCACAATCGGGATTTTCTGCCAATCCTCTAGCGATCGCACCCCTAAAGATCTGCCATATTCACTGGCAACGAAGCATCCAAAAATCTCCTTTTGCACTTTCTGTTGAGCAGCTTGTGGGTCTCCTAGAGCTTGCTGGAATCTCTGGGCTTCTGAGCTTAACAGCTTGCCGAAGAGTTGAATGATGGGACGCATGATGCAGTTCTAGATTGAGAGAATTCTTGAGTCAGAACAGGCTTACCCGTCGCGATCGCTCGTTCCACGATGTCCGCAGCCCGTGTTACTCCGCCAGCTTGGGCGATCGATTGCTGTAATCTGACTGCATTGTTTTTGTAGGTTTCGCAGGTTAAGACTCGCTCGACGGCAGTTCTTAAACGGGCTGTAGTTAAGCGAGATTTGGGCACCACTTCTCCAGCGCCTGTCCATTTGATCCGGGCCGCGACTCCTGGCTGATCATCTGTGACGGGGAGTGCCACCATGGGCACCCCTGCTTGCAAGGATTCCAAAGCCGTATTTAAGCCCGCATGGGTGATGGCTAGGGTGGCACGTCGCAGAAGTTCTAGCTGGGGAGCGTAGCCAACTACAATTGGTTTGCCAGGGAGATCTCCCAGAGTCTCTGGAGTAAGACCTTTCCCTAAAGCGATTACCAACTGAGCATCTAAGCCAACACAAGCGGCAGCAATTTGCTCAAATACTTGGTGCGATCGGTTGCGGAGCGTTCCCATCGAAGCATAGATCAAAGGTTGATGCGTTAGCTTCTCGAATGGAAAGGAGACGGTTTCTCGGCTGATAGTGCTATAAAACGGCCCGGTGAAATGGAAGCAAGGCGCAAGATGTTGGCGGGGATATTCAAACTCGGCAGGTTGGTGGCTAATTTGAGCTAGGGGAGAGAGCGCGTCGCTGAGATTACGATGGGGCGGCGATCGCCACATTTGGCGATACTCATTCACAGGTTGATGCACCATGCGCCAATACTGCACCAATAGAGCGTGACTAAACCGATTTCGCAGCCGTGCCCAAGGTGCTGGGTTGTAAGGCCAACCTGCAAAAAAAGGAGGCACACTCTCATCCGGCTGCATTAGGAGCGCACTACAGAGAGATACAAAAGGGAGAGATAAGCGTTCTGCGATCGCTCCCCCAGCCACAATTACATGATCTACTAGTAGAGCTTCTACCTCTGCGGCTTGAATTGCAGCGGGAGCCTCTTGCAGCACCACTGTTGCCCAAACTTGTTGCCTAAACTGGAGGGTGGCTTGAAAAGCTTTCAAGCCTCGTAATGTACCCAAATGATCATAGAATCTGCCCAAAATCCCTAAAGGAAAATTCTCTCTGCCGATCGCCCAGAAATTAATACCTGCTGCTTTCGTCTTTGCTTCTGTATCAAGGATATTGAAGAGCGTTACTTTATGGCCTCTTTGCTGAAGTTCTTGACCCAGATTCAGAATTGGGTTGAGATGTCCAGTGGTAGGAGGACACAGAATGCCAAAATGAGTCATAAAAGAGACAGTGCTTTTCGCTAAAGAATTTTGAATTTACTCAAGTTTTGTTGGCTGATTCTGCTGTTTCGCTAACAGCGTTTGGATTTTTGTTGAGTCAATGGTCTGGTTGGGATAAACATGGGTAAAAACGGGGATATAAGTTCCTGCCTGTACTGCAACCCCAGGTCCAATATGATTCCAGGCTCCTAAAAACACCCCATCACCAATTTTGATCTTCTTGACATACAGCATCAAATCCTGCTTGCGCGGTTTAATGATATGGGGATAAAGACCCACCTGATGGCCAAAAACTACGCGATCGCCAATCTCCAACAACCCGCGATCGGCAATCTCCAGATGAGGTGTCCAATACACGCCTGTACCAACTTTGGAACCCCAGAGCCGCAACCAAAAGGAGAAGGCACCGGGAATCAAACGCAGTAGAGTTTCCAAAGCGGGAAAGGCAATATAGATCGCCTGAATCTGATGGCTACCCCACCAAGGAGAGTACTCTTCGCCTTGCAAGTAGCTAATGCCTTCTAGTACAGGATAAAACCGAGCATGAATCCGGTAAATCAGCAGTGGCAGACCATACACCGAAAACAACAATAATAAAACAGCCCAAATGCTAGGAGAGATACAGATCAATAGAAACAAACTGCCTGCCAACAACATCACCAGCGCCGGAAAGAAAGCGAGTAGAGTACTCAGCCAAGTCATCCCCTGCCGCTCTACCTTCATCTGGCTCGACATTTGCTCCCCCTTCCCTAGCAGGGAAGGGGGCTGGGGGGTTAGGTCCTCTGTTTGATGAGTCTCCATCGCTCAACTACCTATCCCTGAAAAGGCCAAAATAGCTTCTGCGCTAACGTCAAATTCGTCTCCATCCCCAAAGTTTCTGGAGCGCGATCGCATTCATAATAAGTCCCATGCAACTGATCCCATAACTTTAGATTGGCTCCATAATTACAGCCCTGAATTTGGGCATGATGCCAAGCGTGATCTTGCGGCAGAACCAGGCAAGGAGAGAGCCAACGATAGAGCAAACCCTGGGGATCAGGGGCGATCGCACTATGCCGCCACAGATCCAGAATTGCAGTCAAGGTGACTCCCAAAATATAGCCTGTAGGATTCTGTAACAGTAGGAGAAACAAGGGATGAATCCACAGATACAGAATCAAAAAACTGCTCCACAACGTATTACGAGAAGTGCCCAACACATCCATTTGCGTGACAGTATGATGAACTTGGTGCCAAGGCCATAAGCGGTGATGGAGCAGACGATGATTCCAATAATAGAGATAATCCACTAAGACAAAGCTGAGTAAGAATCCCAGCCCAGAAGGTAATAGCAAACATCCTTTCCAGGCAGGTAGTAACCATTGATACAGTTGATAAACCAACAGGAGTTGTAGAGCGGGAATCACTACGCCTTGAATCAATAACCCTGACATATCCAGCAGCCAATCTTCTCGATCTTTCTGCCATAGGAGATGAGAGGAGCGATCGCGAGTAATCGTCAACAAGAGCAAAGTCACAAAAGCCGAAAAGATCGCCATCACTATACCCAGAACGTAACTTGAACCGACTGATCAGGCAACAAACGGGGGTCTTCACCCGCAGCAATGCGATCGCGAATTGACTCTACAAAGGTATGAATCGTATCCGCTGGAGTATTAGCAAATTTCTGACCGTACTTCTCGATCACCTCTCGTTGCAGATCTAACGCCGCGACATCCTGACCAATGATGTGTTGAGCTGTCCAATAGATGAAGGGACGTGCTAACAAATTCCAAATACCATAGTTGTAGGTGACATCAGTGTAGACCAAGGTAGAATCTTCAGCTTCAGGGATAGATTGGCTGGTAATCCACAACTGGCGATAGGGTCCCATGTCATACTCAACACTAGTGACATTGGGCATGAAGAAATAATCGGTGTGGCGAATTTTGCCGCCCCCAGGATTGAGAAACTTGGCATACCAACCCAAATTTGTAGTCTCGTTCCGATATTCTGCCCGTACCGCTCCTTTTTGCCGCTCTACCGTCATCTCTAGCTTTTGTCTGCGAGGTGTACGAAAAACACCGGGATGCACAGAAGCTGTATGGGGGATATCAATAAAGTTCTCAGCACAGTTCGTCACATTATTGCGGAAGCGATTGATCACCCGCACGGTTGCCCAACCCGGTTCTTGATAGTGGGGCATCGGGAAGGGTTCGAACTCTTCACTCGGCTTGTTGGTTAAGCGCACATAGACATAACCATCTTGCTCACAGGTCTCGTAATGCTTTACCCGCCGAGCTTGAAGCTGCTTAAAATCATCTCCTTCTGCAGGAACTGCTACCACAGTGCCATTTTTATCATAGACCCAACCGTGATAAGGGCAATGTATCTGTCCTTGACAGACCTGACCACTGGATAGCCGACTGTTGCGGTGCATACAGCGATCGCGCAAAGCCACAGGTTCGCCACTCTCATCCCGAAACACAGCTAGCCATTCTCCCATCACAGTCCGAGATAGCACCTTGTTAGGTTTTAGCTGCTCGCTTTGAGCCACCACATACCAAAAATCCTCAAATTTCATACAACCTCCGTCAGAGGCGCGATCGTAATTTCTCCCATCACATCTATTTGACAAGCCAATCTTGCCTGAGAATTTCCCGGTGCTAGCATGTCGAGGATCTCCTGCTCGGCGGCACTAGGCGGAGG
>DATNPE010000447.1:0-2986 GCA_036703355.1 Allocoleopsis sp.
CACGAGCTTGCCAATCACAGCCTCTTCGTTTTTAGCCGCAACCAGCAGAGACACATGCGGCCAATCTGCTTGATCTGCTTCTGCAAGAGGTTCTGGAGCAGGTAGCGGTCGAGCCAGCATGATCCGCAGGGCATGAATTCCGACGAGCGTGGTTAAGCCCAGCACCACCCAAATGCCCCAAGAAAATAAATGGAGGGCGATCGTGCCACTCCATATCATGGTGAGTGTGAAAGCAGCTTTGCGTCGCCGACCTCTAAAACCTCGATAAGAGGGAGTTTCTAAATCCTCTTCTACCTCCGATAAGTCAGTCAAAAGAGAGCCAAGGGACTCAAGCTCGCTGAAGGAATCGTTTCCGGGCCAGGAATTCTCCCGCATAGGTTATTTGATTCAACCACCAATATTTATCTACACCCTTGAAGAAGCTGGGGATGAGGTAGCACCAAACCGTACAGCCTTCACATACAGACAACTTGCCCTGCGACTGGCGGTACTCTTCAACCACCTCATTTTGGCGATAGAGTTCGTACAGCCGTCCCTCAATTGGGACACCCGTTTGGGCAAAGTGGTAGCAGGGTAAGAGCAGTTTGTCGTCGGGTGAAATAGCGATTACAGCATCCACCGCTTTGCAGCGAGGATTGTTGGTGTCATTACCACCAGCTTCAATAAAAGCCAGTGCAGCCTTATTGTAACCAACATTGTTAAATTTCTTAGCAGCCGATTCGATCGCGGCTACCATGTCGGGCGTGGGGTTTTTCTTGTCGTTGTAGTTGCTGTGAGCGGTAAAGGCTGGATTCAACCAGACTCGCGCTCCCAACTTCTGCCCCAATTCACCGACTTCTTCAATGCGCTCGTAGTTTTGCGCCGTCACCGTATGGTTAAGGACCGGGTGCTCGCCTAAAGATTGAGCGAGCTTCACCGATTCGACTAGCGTGTCAAAAATCCTCACGCCGCGTGATTGGTCGTGGGTGTCAGCATCACCACCGTCTAGCGAAAAGTTCAGAAAATCAACCAGACCTTGAATCTCTTTCGCCTTTTTGGGATAGAGAATCGTGTTGGTCGTCATGCTGGTGTAGAAGCCCTGCTGCTTAGCTTCTGTATAGATCTGAGCCACATCAGACCGCAACAGAGGTTCGCCCCCTGTAAAGTCTACATACCTAACTCCTAACCGTCGCAGATCTTGCAGATTGCGCTGGATAGTTTCAAAACTCGCTTCTTGAGGCGGCTCCAATGCCCAAATATCACAAAAGTGGCAACGGGCATTGCAACGATAGGTCAAGTAGTAATTTGCAACCAGAGGTGCCATAACTTTAAATTCTGAAGCAGGTATTAAATATCAGAATAGGCAATCTTGCTCCAGATGCAGAAAAAAATTCAGCGGAGCCACCTGCAAGCTGGATCAGGCTGCCTAAATGGAAATGCTGGGGTCGAATGGTTGAGATGAATGCGAACAAGGTTCCGTCAGAATATTACAGCAAATTCATAATTAAATGGCACTCAATCGGGTTGCGATCGCTGATTGTTAACTGATTGTTGCTGCTACCACTGCGAGCAACTCTAGCTGGGTGTTTAAATACTGAGAAGAATCGGGAATACTATCTACTGGCAGGCAGTCACTTACTCAAGAATGCAAGAAAGCGTCTGGGTATACCGTCTGCCACGGGGTTTGAATAGAAGCCGAAACTAAGGAAAATTCGAGCATGTCCATCGAACAACTCCAGCCAGCTGCTAGCCGGGATGTCAACGTCTACATGCCCTACTACCAGGGCAACAAGCGGAATGTGCTGCCCCTTGCCATCAGCCTTTATCAGAAGGGAGCGTTAGAAGGACAGCGCAAAATTGAAGGGGGTGAGGGGATTCCCTTCATTGCGACGTGGAACGTCTCAACCTTGCCCGCAGACTTAACTCGTTGCCGTATGCAGTTTGAGGGCAATGCCGAACTCAGCTACGAAGTGACAATGGCTAACTTTGAGTTTGTGGATTGCTTGATTGACTTACTCATGACTTTTAAGCGCAGCCGTAATGCTGATTTCTCGCAAGCCTTTTACCGTAAGCTTTTGCGCCTCGACGATTAACCCAATTGCGGAGTTGGGGAAAGTATCACCTTAGAATAAAGGTGACAGCAAGCGAAGTTCTAAGCGGTTAATTCAGGAGTGAGGGCGTGCCAAAGTCCCCGAAATATTTATTAGTTGGGTCAACTGAAGCTTACAGTGGTAAGTCGGCCATGATCTTAGGTGTGGCTTACCAACTGAAGGAACGAGGACTAGACATCGCCTATGGCAAGCCTTTGGGCACTTGCTTGAGTGAATCTCAAACCGATGCCTTGGATGAAGATGTGCGGTTTTTCTCGCAAGTCCTGGGCTTACCTGATAACCGCTTGCAACCTACCTTGCTCTCGCTAGATGAGCAAACGGTGCAGAATCGCCTGCAAGGTTTGGATCGCACCAACTATCACCAAACGCTGAGTCAGTACTTGCAAATGCAAGGGGGAGACCTGGTGCTGCTAGAAGGGCCAGGTACCTTAGAAGAGGGAAGCTTATTTGACCTCTCGCTGTCTCAGGTGGCAGAAACGGTGGATGCGGCGGTGTTACTGGTGGCGCGTTGCCACTCACTGTTGCTGGTGGATGGTTTACTAGCGGCAAAGCAACGGTTGGGCGATCGCTTGATTGGAGTTTTGATTAACGACATTCCCAAAAACCAACTGGAAACGGTAGACAAAGTAGTACGGCCCTTTCTGGCGCAACACAAAATTCCAGTATTGGGGCTGTTTCCCCGCAGCGATTTACTCCGCAGCGTCAGTGTGCGGGAACTGGTACATCAGCTCAATGCCGAAGTGATTTGCCGTAGCGATCGCCTGGATCTGATGGTGGAGAGCCTGACCATCGGGGCGATGAATGTCAGTTCCGCTCTGAAGTATTTTCAGAAAGCCCGGAACATGGCAGTGGTCACAGGGGGCGATCGCACCGACATTCAGCTTGCGGCCCTGGAA
>DATNPE010000448.1:0-13088 GCA_036703355.1 Allocoleopsis sp.
TTGCAAGCCCAAAAACAGGGAAGCTACACCTGGCAATATCTCCAACAAAAAATTCCAGGAGCCGATCGCGGACTGCGAGAACTGCTGAAGCAAGGTTGGATCGAGAGCTATCTGGAACCCCCTACTACGGTTCGCCCCAAACTGCGGCAAGCGGTGACTTTAGTGGCGGCTGACCATCCAGAACTAAGCCTCAGCCTCCGCCAGCAAGAAATTGTGGAAGTGCTGAAGCGGCAAGGGGGTGACTTGTGGCTGAGTGACCTATTGCAACTGTGCCGCACCAGTTCGGCGACAGTGCAAACCTTGGTGAAAAAAGGCTGCATTGCCATCCAAGCGCGGGAAGTTTTGCGAGCTGAAACAGGTGTCGCGATCGCCCCTGACCAGCCCAAAGACCTCACCCCGGATCAAGCTCAAGCCCTTGCCACCATTACTTCTCTGTCTGGCTTTGCCCAAGTATTGCTACATGGTGTAACGGGTTCTGGTAAGACTGAGGTGTATCTTCAGGCGATCGCCCCCGTCTTACAACGCGGTCAGTCGGCCCTAGTACTGGTGCCAGAAATTGGTTTAACGCCTCAACTGACCGATCGCTTTCGCGCCCGATTTGGCAGCAAGGTTTGTGTTTACCACAGTGCTCTCTCAGAAGGAGAGCGGTACGACACTTGGCGGCAAATGCTCAGCGGGAGTCCTCAGGTGGTGATTGGGACGCGATCGGCAGTGTTTGCGCCATTGCCACAGCTTGGCCTGATTATTTTGGATGAAGAGCACGACTCCAGCTTTAAGCAAGACCAACCTGCCCCGTGCTACCATGCTCGCACTGTAGCTCAATGGCGAGCCGAGTTAGTCGATTGTCCGATGATTCTAGGTTCCGCGACTCCCTCGATCGAAACTTGGGTCAATGCCAAAGCTAGCCAAGAGGCTCATCAGGCTGCATCGCATTACTTATCGTTGCCGAATCGAGTGCGATCGCGCCCCTTGCCCCCGATTGAAGTCGTCGATATGCGGCAGGAATTTCAGCAGGGGAACCGCACCATTTTCAGTCGGGCTTTGCAGGTAGCTCTAGAAAGGCTTCAGGAACGAGGCCAGCAGGGGATTCTATTTATCCATCGCCGGGGGCACAGCACCTTTGTTTCCTGTCGGAGTTGCGGCTATGTGATGGACTGCCCCAACTGTGATGTCTCCTTGTCCTACCACCACACCCACGCCGAGGCAACTCAACTGCTGCGTTGTCACTATTGCAACCACACGGCTTTACATCCAACCCAATGCCCGGAATGTAGCTCTCCCTATCTCAAGTTCTTCGGCAGTGGCACCCAACGAGTCACGCAAGAATTGGCGAAGCATCTGCCCGATTTGCGTTGTCTGCGGTTTGACAGCGACACCACCCGCACCAAAGGATCGCACCGAGCTTTATTAACCCAATTTGCTCAAGGCGACGCAGATTTGTTGGTGGGTACCCAAATGCTCACTAAGGGCATTGATTTGCCTCAAGTGACTCTAGTGGGGGTAATTGCAGCCGACGGGCTATTACATCTGCCAGACTTTCGCGCCAGTGAGCGGGCCTTTCAAACGCTGACCCAAGTCGCAGGTCGGGCGGGCCGAGGGGATGAACCTGGACAGGTGATTATTCAAACTTACTCTCCGGAACATTTTGTGGTGGAGGCAGTGCAACGCCACGAATATGAACCCTTTGTTGCCGCCGAACTACAACAACGCCAAACTCTGCGGTTTCCGCCCCACAACCGCTTGGTGCTGCTGAAGTTTAGCAGTCCCGACCCGCTAGCGGTGCAGAAAACAGCCAAACGGATTGCGGCAGTATTGGCTCCTCAACAAACCGAGTCAGGCTACGAGTTATTGGGACCAGCACCCGCCAGTATTTTGCGAGTGGCGCGGCGGTACCGTTGGCAAGTGTTGCTCAAATTGCCGCTGGAACGAGCGGTAGAACTACCCGACTGGAATGAGTTGCGATCGCTCTGCCCAGCCAATGTCAGCATGACCGTTGACGTGGACCCGCTGAACTTGCTTTAAATTCCCCCTTAAACTGAAGACAGCTCAGCTCCAAATTTCAGCCATCTGTCGATGAAAATTGCGATCGCTCAACTTAATCCCACCATTGGCGATTTAACCGGAAATGCTCAGCGAATTCTGGCAGCAGCCCAACAAGCAGCGGCCCAGGGCGCACGTCTACTCCTGACCCCAGAACTTTCTTTGTGTGGCTATCCACCTCGTGATCTGCTGCTCGATCCCAGCTTTTTGCAGACGATGCAGCGAGTGTTGCAGCAGTTAGCCCAAGACTTACCTCCCGGATTAGCCGCTCTAGTAGGAACGGTGGAGTTGAACGAGCGATCGCTGCAAGAAGGGGGCAAACCGCTATTTAACAGCACTGCTCTCTTGGAACAGCAGCAGGTACAGCAGATTTTTCACAAGCGGCTGTTGCCTACCTACGATGTGTTTGATGAAGACCGCTACTTCGAGCCAGGTCGCCAAATTAATCACTTTCAGCTCGACTCGGTGCACGTCGGCGTCACCATCTGCGAAGACCTCTGGAACGATGAAGAATTTTGGGGCAAGCGCAGCTACACCACCAACCCGATCGCCGATTTAGCCCAAGCAGGTGTCGCCTTCACCATTAACCTTTCCGCTTCTCCCTACAGCGTCGGCAAGCAGAAAATCCGCCAAGCCATGTTGCGACATAGCGCCACTCGCTACCAGCAGCCAATTATTTATGCCAATCAAGTCGGTGGCAATGATGACTTGATTTTTGATGGCAACAGCTTCGCGCTGAATCGACAGGGAGAGCTAATTGCCCAAGCAAAAGCCTTTGCTAGTGACTTGGTGCTACTGGAGTATGACCCAGAACAACAAGATTTAAGAGTACTGGATGGAGTATGTGCCGCGATCGCCACCAATCCCAGCTCTGAAATGGCAGAAATTTGGTCTGCTCTCGTCTTAGGGGTGCAGGACTACGCCCGCAAGTGTGGCTTCTCCCAGGTAGTCCTGGGTCTGAGCGGCGGCATTGACTCCTCCTTGGTCGCGGCGATCGCAGCAGAAGCTCTGGGACCAGAAAACGTCCTCGGCGTGCTGATGCCTTCTCCCCACAGTTCCGATCACTCGATTACTGATGCCCTGGATCTCGCCAATAACCTGGGGATCAAAACTCACACCCTGCCTATCGGCGATTTAATGCAGGACTACGACCAAGTGTTGGCAGATTTATTTACAGGCACCATACCTGGGATCGCTGAAGAAAACATCCAATCCCGGATTCGGGGCAACTTACTAATGGCGATCGCCAATAAATTTGGTCACTTGCTGCTCTCGACCGGAAACAAATCCGAAATGGCGGTCGGCTATTGCACCCTCTACGGCGACATGAATGGCGGCTTAGCTGCGATCGCCGATGTCCCCAAAACCTGTGTTTTCGCCCTCTGCCAGTGGCTCAACTCTCCCTGCGACTCCCATCAGTTCTCTAATCTAAAATCTAAAATCCAAAATCCAAAATCCGAACTGATCCCCGTTCACGTCATTACTAAACCACCCAGCGCCGAACTCAAGCCAGGACAAGTAGACCAAGATTCTTTACCGCCCTACGACGTGTTGGATGACATTCTCGATCGCTTTATTCATGAGCACCAACCACCCGATGCGATCGTAGCGGCGGGTCATGATGCTGCTGTGGTCGATCGCGTGGTCAAGATGGTGACACGAGCTGAGTTCAAGCGCCGTCAAGCACCTCCGGGGATCAAGATTACCGATCGCGCTTTCGGGACTGGGTGGCGGATGCCGATCGCGAGCGGTTGGGTGGCAGCGAGTACCCCTGGCAATGGTTCTGCGACGGTTGCAGAAGTCTCTAAGCACTAAGTCTTAAAGCAGCATTAAAAATCACTCGGCTTCCTACGAGTAGATTTCTCAGCAGTAAAAACTAAAGGCTGGGATCTGAGCGCTATGGGGCTGAAGCGGGCATTCTGAATGGAAGCAATTTATCAGGTTACTTTTTCCGGCGGTAACTAATCTGCTCAGTAACCTGGGTGCTCAGAGCCACCTTATGCAATGCTGAAGAGCCACACTGTGCTGCACCATTCACAAAATAATCAACCGCAGATCATTGACTTGGGTATGTCCGATGAGGAGTATCTAGAGCTTTTGGCTCAAGGGCGAGATCCAGTGAAAGAGATGAAAGACCACGCCTATGAGCAAGAACTGCTCTGTTACGGTATCTCGGATGAAGAAGCTCGCCAAGTCGCACCTTTACTGGATCAGTTCTACTGTTCGATTGAGGAACGAATTTTGATTGCCAAGGTGTTGAAGCAGGTTTGGGAGCGGTTGATCCTTCAGACTTGTGTGGCGTAGAGGGAGAGGAGTCAGAAGTTAGGAGTCAGGAGCCAGGAGTCAGGAGCCAGAACTTGGAACCTATTGCTAACAGCCAGAGCTTGATTTTTGGGTTTTGATAGAAAAGTCAGCTTTAATGGGCAGTTAAAGTCATGGCTTCATCTGATTCTGAACAAAGTTCGTTGGTTCACGGGGCTCCACGATCGCTTAACGCTTACCATCTACTCTTTCAGGCTTCGTCTTTTCGCATTAATTGGGCGATCGCAGCCTTGATCGTCAGTAGCATTCATCTTTTAATGACTCCTCTTAGCATGGCGGGTGGACTAGGGGGAGCTTGGTCTGATTGGTTGCCTTCTGGCGGCACGAGTCCCAGTACTTGTCTGAGTAGAGCTAGACAGTTTTTGGTGGCTCAGCGCTTAGTTGGAGTCAATTCCGATGGCACTGTGGCTTATGGAGATATTGATTCCACCAACAATACTTCTGTGTTTATGGTTTGCTCGGATTTGGGCGATCGCATTCTGCTTTTGGTGAGTGGTCGAGATGTCAGCCAAGAGGAATTACAAAGAATTCGCACCAATCTAGCCAACAGTTTTCGGAACCAACCTTGAGCAGAAAGGACGGGCAGAATTGATAATGGTCGGATAACGATTCCCATTTTTCTCGCCGCATCCTTGGGCCGCAATGCAGAAGTTAATTTCTAAAGATGGCGCTTTGCTCAGGCAACAGCTCATTCCCTACTTGTTTCTGTTGCCAGCGTTGATTGTTCTGAGCCTGACCGTATTTTGGCCTGCGCTACAAGCGTTTTATCTCAGTTTTACCCGCTTCGAGTACGACCTCACTCAGGCACCTCAATGGGCAGGGTTCAGCAATCTGAAGCGGCTCTGGGCTGATCCGGTGTTTTGGCAAACGCTACGCAACACGGTGCTTTATCTAGTTTGTGTGGTGCCGATTTTGGTCATTGCACCTTTGGGTTTAGCGATTTTAGTCAACCAAAAGCTGCGGGGTATTCGTTGGTTCCGGGTGGCTTTCTACACGCCTGTCGTGATTTCGATGGTGGTGGCGGGGATCGCTTGGCGTTGGATTTATGCAGATAACGGCCTCTTAAATCAATTTCTCAAAGCTTTGGGTCTGCCGGAAGGAATTCCTTGGCTGACCAGCCCTCGATTTGCCTTGTTCAGTGTCATGGTGGTCACCATTTGGAAGGGCTTGGGCTACTACATGGTGATCTATCTCGCAGGGTTGCAATCCATTCCTGCCGACCTGTACGAAGCTGCCGCGATCGATGGCTCGGATGGCATTAGGAAACATTGGGATATTACGGTTCCTCTGATGCGGCCCTACTTGTTTCTGGTGGCGGTCATTTCTTCGATCTCCGCGACCAAGGTTTTCGAAGAAATTTACATCATGACCCAAGGTGGCCCCCGCAATAGCTCCAAAACAATTGTGTATTACCTCTACGAGCAAGCCTTTCAAGACCTGGAAATGAGCTATGCCTGCACCATCGGGCTAGTGCTGTTTTTAATCATTCTGAGCTTGTCCATTGTGCGCCTCTGGTTTGGCGGTCAGCAATCAACGGTGGCTTGAGGAGTAAGAAACGTCTGAGGGGGGTGGTGTAGGCGGCACTGAAGTTGAGAGCGCATCTGGCAGAGCAGGCCGTAGGCAGAGGTAAAGCAGCGGCCCAAAGAGAGGAATCAGCGCGGCCACCCAAAAAAGGGCTGGGTTGTCTAGGCCACGACGCGCCATGTCATCGGGCAACAAGGTAGAGATGGGAAAAACTAGGCACATCAGGCAAAAGTCAATGGTAATGAGATGGACAAAAGACCTGGTTTGCCACTGCTGCACAAAGTCTCCCCAATCTCCTACTAGCAAGGCATAGACAACTAAGGCGATCGCGCAAACCGTTAAACCGATTCCCATACCCATGACATCAGAAATTCAGTGTGAGGTTGAATATGGAGCCAGAAACCACCCAGCGCTACGGTGTTGTTTTCGTCACAGCTTCCTCCCAAGCCGAAGCCGAGGCGATCGCAGAGGTACTAATCAAAGCAAAACTAGCTGCTTGCGTCAGTTTCACACCGATTCATTCGGTTTATACCTGGCAGGGGCAGATCCACAAAGACCAAGAATGGCAGCTTTTGATCAAAACAGGCTTAGCTCAGTTTGAGGCTTTAGCTGCGAAAGTCCAGGAAGTGCATTCTTATGAGGTTCCAGAGATTATTGCTCTGCCGATTGTGGCAGGTTCATCCTCTTATATTCAATGGCTCAGTGAGCAAGTCGGAGAGTAGGCTCTGAGCAAACTTCAACACCTGTAATCTTTCGTAGAAGGCTCTTGTGTATTAATACTAGGTGCCTTAAACTTTGATGCATATTCAAGTTGGCGATCGCTCTATACTTCTAATTCCTTGGGCTGTAAAAGATATAGGGCCAAGGTCAATGACTTCTTAAACTAACCAAACAATCAGCTTCGCAAGAATGTTCGGGGGTGCGCTACCAGTCATCCTTAACCCCCAAAATTCTTTGAAATGCCACAACCAGAGCCAATACATCCCTCCAGCAGCAAGCCAGCAGATAGTGCTGCGATCGCTTCAAAGCCTCGCTTTGCTCAATCACAAAGTTTTCCCAGCAAGCATCACACCAACACCAAGGCTTTCCAGTGGCTAGCGCTTGGGTTCCAGATGGCACTGTTAGCTGTAGCCAGTACCAGTATCTTATACGGTTTACTCGATTGGCCTCTGTTTGCTTGGTCTCAAGAATCCCACCCAGCTCAAATTCCTTGGCTCACCACTCAAGATAGTTGTGAGCAAACCGGACGCACTTGGCAGCAAGGTCGTTGTGTTGATTATGAGCACGATCCCAGGTTTTAGATTGCTGCCAACCAAAACAGCCGAATGCTGGCAAAAATCAAGGCAGACAAGACAGCAGCCACAGGAATGGTTACCAACCAAGCCAGACCAATTTCGCGCAGAGTCGATAACTTCACGGCTCGCCAACTTTTCACTAAACCCACACCCACCACCCCACCGACTAAAGCGTGAGAGGTAGAAACGGGTAGACCGAAGCGTGAAGCTAGCAAAACAGTGGCAGCCGTAGCCAACTCAGCACAAAATCCGCCACTGGGTTGTAGCGCTGTAATGCCCTCGCCAATCGTCGCGATCACTTTTTTGCCCCAAACTGCCAAGCCCCCCACAATCCCTGTACCACCGAGTACCAAAATCCACAGAGGCACACTGAAATTTTCGGTAGGCACTGAGTGGGTAGCCTGAATATAGGCGATCGCAGCCAAGGGAGCGACGGCATTGCCCACATCATTAGAGCCATGAGCAAACGCCACAAAACAAGCACTCATCACCTGAAATCGTCCCAATTGCTGCTCTACTTGTCGGCTAGCATCTTCTATGTGTCTCCGTTCTGCCAATTGTCGCCAACTCGTCCAAGTTAAGCTCACAGTCGCGATCGCCCCGATCAGCAACGGAATATCATGCTTGGGCAAACTTACACCCAATTGCAATACCAAAAACTGCTGAATAGGCTGGCTCAGGGATGGCAGCACAATCACCCCAAACACGCCAAATAGGGCTGCACTCAGCCAAGGAATCCATTCATTCAAGCATTGAACTGGATTGGGTTGATCCAAAATCCAACGCTTTACCTGGCTGTAAAAACAGGCCGCGATCGCGCCACTGATGAGAGGGGTAATCACCCAGGTCAGAGAAATTAGACCAATGGCCTGCCAGTCTACGGCTGCCGCTCCCACTGCCACCCAGCCAAATCCTGCTAGGGCACCCACGACCGCATGGGAGGAGGACACAGGCAAACTGAGGCTGGTAGCAATCTGCAACCACAAACCGCAACTGAGGAGAACAGATACCATGCCTGCGACCAGCACTTGTGGCTGAGTTGCAAACAATTCCGGGTTGACCACGCCTGTCGCTAATGTGCCAGCCACCTCACGACCAAACAAAACCGCCCCAGTAAACTCTAGAATCCCAGCAATCACTAGGGCTTGGCGGAGGGTGACCGCCTTGGAACCCACAGAAGTCCCCATCGAATTGGCGACATCGTTAGCCCCCAAGTTCCAAGCCAAATAGAGTGCTAGTCCACTCGTTAGGGCCAGCGGTAGAAATGCTTGACTCAACATCAACCTCAAAAGCGTTAGGGCTACATGCCAAGCATTTTACTAACTTGCCTTCGGTTTCATTTGGCCTCGCATCCGCTCAATATTTAAGCCTGCGACTCCCAAGGTTACTAGCAGCACCCCAAACCACTGGCGGCTTTGTAGCTGGTCTTGGATCATCAGCCAAGCCAAAATAGCTGTGAATGCGGGACCTGTGGCACTGATAATGGAAGCAGGAGCCGCACCAATCAAGCGGATACCAATATTAGTAAAGAGGTAGCCGAGCAAAGTTGCTGCTCCTAACACCAGGCAACCAACTATAAATCCTGGCCACATAGCAGGCTGAATTTTTACAGTGATGGCTTGAGCGGGAAACATCAAGACCAAGCTGGAGAGCACAAAAATTGTCACAAACTGAATCAAGCTGACTGGCACTGGATTGAGCTTGCGAGTACACAATCCCGTCAAAATCACGTAGCCCGCGAACGCAAATCCTGAAGCAGCGGCAGCGACACTTCCGACCCACAGATTGCCGCTGGCGGGGCCTGTCACTTGGGGTAAAGCTAAGATGCCTCCGGAGCAAATCACCGCCATGACTAAAACTCGGAAAAGGGTTGGGCGATCGCCAAAAATTTTCCAAGCCAGCAACACCGTAATGGTGGGGTAGATAAAGAAAATCGTGATGGCTGTACCCACAGCAATCTGAGCTAGGGCTGTGTAGATCAAGACTTGCGAGAGAAACAAGAACGCTCCACTACCCACCACATTCCGGAGCGGGCGGCGGTCGGGAGACAACAAAAACTGTTTGAGGTCGCGCCACATTGGCGGATACAGAACAGGTGCCAGCACCGCTAATAAAGGCACCACAATCAACATCCGCATCCACAAAATCAGCAAGGAGTTGCCTAAACCAGGGCTAATCACCCCCCCAAGCTCACCCAAACCCAGTACTGTATGAGCCTTGAAGAGAACTTTGACCACAACGTTGTGAAACGACAACGCCATTGACGACAACAGCACCAGGATCAAACCTACCTGCACTTGAGAAGGTCGTCTGGCTTGGGGCTTGACCTGGGGCGGCACTGTAGGTGGCTCTTGAATTCCTTGAGCGCTGGGCAACGGTGGTAAAGGGGGTTCTGGGGTAGCATCGGACCTGGATTCTAAAGCACGCTGGGAAGTAGGGTCTGGCTGAGTGAGCGATCGCCTGCCCACCGTTTCATTCCCTTCTCGCACAGGCGTAGACCAGCTATCGTCTGGTAGGATTCGCGCTGAATTGTTTTCTTCGGTCTGGAGTTGCTCACGCAGACGCTGGACAAGGGCGGCCAAAATGGTTTCCCCTTGTTGCTCCAGACTGTGCATGTGATTGAGCTGTTGCGACAGCGAGCTTTGGTAGCTGTTTAGCTCCTGCTGTAACGTCCGGAACGTGCTGCTAAAGGTCGTTTCTAGCGAAGCTAGCAGTTGATAAATTTCGTCGTTGGTCGCATTGGCAGAATTGGGGGTGCGGTTAGCATCTATGGTCTGGCCCCAAGACTGGCGCGAGTTAGCGGTCGATTGGTTCAGCCGCTGCATCAAAAAATTTTGCAGGTGGTCTGCGATCGCCTGGGCCAGTTGCTTAGCCCAAGCCTGCTGCTGGGCGAGTTGCCGCTGATCTAAAACTTCGTGACTGTCAACTTGTAACTGTTGGTGCTGGCTGCGAAGTTGATCGATATCTTCAATTAAATGGGATTTTTCGGCCTGAAGACGAGCAATATCTTGGGCAAACTGCACAATTAAATCCTGATGCAGCCGCTTGAGTTCCTGCGACACAACTTTGAGTGTCTGCTCAGTCTGCGGCTCTCCTGCTTCCATGCTGCCTAATGCATCGCGCAGCGGGTCTGATGGAGTGTTGTTCAGTTGCTCCATGAGTGTCTAACCTCTAACCTCTGGGCCATTGAGCGATCGCCATCCTTAGAACTGACTCGGCTTCTCTGTCAGTATTCCCAAGTATTTTTTATAAATTAAGTTAGGGGCTGTAATGAATGCCTCACTTGTATCCATAAAATCTTGCAGCCACTTCATTGCAATATCTAGCTTGTTACAGCAATTCTTTTTGATTCTTGAACGGGGTGCAGGGGTGAAACCCCTGTGTGGGGGCGCTGCCCCTACCCCCTTGTTCACAAACAATTTGTGAACGCTATAGTCAAGCAGGTGTTCAAACTGAAATCCCTTGAGATTACCAGATTCAGCTGCTGTTTACGTTTGCTATTCCGGTCTTGTCGGGCATTTACAGGAATTCTTAAGACCCTTTTGGGCTAAGCAGACATTAAGCAGGGGGAGCGGGGTCTGAGGCTAAAGGACGAGGACAATTTTGCGCCCCACCGATCGCTCGATTGCGCCCCTCAGACTTGGCTTGCAACAGATTTTGATCCGCTCGTCGTAACAGACTAATCCCTTTAGAATCATCCTCAGACTCTAAAGAAGCAATACCAACGCTAATCGTGGCATGAATTTCTAAGGTGGGGTCAATGCTAAAGGTTTGATCGCTAATCAGACGGCAGAGACGGTGTCCGACAATCACCGCTTCTTGACTATCAGTGTTGCTCAAGATAATCACAAATTCTTCGCCACCGTAGCGAAAGGGCGTGTCATAAAATCGGAGGTTGTGACGTAGACGAGCTGATAGCAGCTTCAGCATACGATCGCCGACTAAGTGCCCATAGGTGTCGTTGATCGACTTGAAATAATCTACATCTAACATCACCAAGCTCAAGGGCAGGGTGCGGGTACGAGCGTTTTGAATCTGGCGGGGCAGCTCCCACTCTAAAGCGCGACGATTATTGAGTTCGGTGAGGGGGTCGGAGAGGGCGATCGCTGACAATAAATCATTAGCTCGCATCAGTTCTCGATGATTCCGTACCATGCGTAGCCCAGCTTGAATCTGAGCCTGTAACAAGCGGTTTTGATGAGCGATCGTAGCAGTCATCAGGTCGCTGTCCATACCTTGTAAATTCATGCTCAGGTAAGCATCAGCTCCTTGCTCTAGAGCGACAGCAGGTAGGTCATCTAGCAACTCTGAGACCTCATCACTCCAGCAGATATCCTGCTCCTGCCTAACACGGGCAGCACTATCCGCCAGCAGTAGACAATAAATCCAAGCCAAGCGTGACTGTTCTTTAATTTGCCTGCACAAACAGAGGCTATCTGAACAGACCTGCAAAATGAGCAAATCGGGCTGCTGGGCCTGGATCAGCGGGATAGCCTCATTGGGACTGGACGCTGTTTCAACAGTGCAGTCTTCCAGATCTCGGACCCGATCTAGAAGTGCCGCTAGAAAATAATTTTCCCCAACAATCAGGATCGAAGCAGTCATTGGTGTTGTAGAAGCCTGGTGAAAAAAATCAAGGCCGTAATCTCGGCAAGTCCCACAATCTGCTACTGCTGTTAACCCCCTAGAGCTGGCAAATTCTCATCCAAAAGTGACGCTCGACCTCTAGGTGTTATTGAGTATACTCATGCTCAAGCTATCTACACCTACCATTAAGGGCCATCCGTAACCAGCAGTTGAATTACTGATTCCCGGAGCGACTCAAACTCGCTAGCGGCAAGGAAGCCGTATATTTTCTAAGGAAAGTGAATGGGTCTGTATTGATGCGCTTTAGGCAAACGCGATTTCTTGCCATAACTTGATGCGACTAAAGCCCAGAGAAAGCCCAGAGTTGGTCAAATCATGCGGCATCATAGATGAGAGGTCATTGTTCAGTCTGAATTCGCTTTAAAAAGGTTCCATGCTTACCCCCCTCAGCGGCGCTCAAATCCGGCAAAAGTTTCTTGATTTTTATGCAGCGAGAGGCCACCAGGTTTTACCGAGTGCCTCGTTAGTACCTGAAGACCCGACGGTGCTGCTGACGATCGCGGGGATGCTGCCTTTCAAGCCGATTTTCTTGGGACAGCGATCGCCCGAATTCCCCAGAGCCACAACCTCTCAAAAGTGTATCCGCACCAACGACATCGAGAATGTGGGTCGCACCGCTCGCCACCACACTTTCTTTGAGATGTTGGGCAACTTCAGCTTTGGGGATTATTTCAAAGAGCAAGCGATCGCCTGGGCCTGGGAACTAGCAACTGAGGTCTTTGGGCTGCCGCCAGAGCGCTTGGTGGTAAGCGTGTTTGAGGAAGATGACGAAGCGTTTGCTCTGTGGCGTGACAAAATTGGCATTCCAGCGCACCGGATTCAGCGCATGGGTGAGAAGGATAATTTTTGGGTGTCTGGTCCGACTGGGCCTTGCGGACCTTGCTCCGAAATTTACTACGACTTCCACCCCGAAAAAGGCGACGACCACATTGACTTGGAAGATGACACCCGGTTTATCGAGTTCTACAACCTGGTGTTCATGCAGTACAACCGGGATGCGGAAGGCAACCTGACCCCCCTGCAAAACAAAAATATTGATACAGGCTTGGGACTGGAACGGATGGCTCAAATCCTCCAGAAAGTCCCGAATAACTACGAAACCGATCTAATTTTCCCCATCATTCAAACTGCTGCTGAAATTGCAGGAATTGACTACGCTAAGGCCGATGAATCTACCAAAGTCTCGCTCAAGGTAATCGGCGATCACGTCCGCGCTGTGGTTCACATGATTGCCGATGGCATTACCGCTTCTAATATCGG
>DATNPE010000449.1:0-6726 GCA_036703355.1 Allocoleopsis sp.
ACCCAGTTTTTCGATCGCTCGCGCCACTGGAGTAATCGCCATCGGGATCACTTCAACTGGCAACTTAAAGGTAGTGCCCAAGCAATCGACCAGTTTAGAGCTATCTACAACCACAATGAACTCTTTGGCTAAGGCATCGACAATTTTTTCGCGGGTATGAGCCGCACCGCCGCCCTTGATCAAATTGTGCTGTGGGTCAACTTCATCAGCCCCATCGATCGCGATGTCAATAGACTCAATTTCATCCAAAGTTACCAGGGGAATGCCGTACTGCTTCGCCAGCACCGAAGATTGAAAGGAAGTAGGCACACCTTTAATGTCTTTGAGTTCTCCCGCTTGCAAGCGCTCACCCAAGTACTGAATCATCAATGCTGCGGTTGACCCGGAGCCTAACCCCACAATTGAACCGGAGTGCACGCGGGCGGCTGCGGCCTTGGCAACTTCTTGCTTCATCAACTGAATGGGGTCTACTGACGCGGTCATTCCGAAAACTCCTTAAATCAGCAAATTCATCTTCAGGCTATAGCATGACCTAAAGTGAACCTCCTGCCTAGCCTGCCCACTCAATTGCCCCGCTCCACAGGTATAGCTTTTGTGGCGATCGCAATTTACAGAAGCGGCGAGGGCAAAACTACGATTCTGGAGAAATTCCTGAAGGCACTGTTCCCAGCACTTCAGCGACACGGGCAAACTCAGATGCCAATGTAGAAGGGGTTTCCAAGGCTTCAGGATCGGACAGCAGATGAAAATACTTCACGGGTAGCTCGATCACAAACTCGGTGCCCTGCCCTAGCTCGGAATGACACCGGAGTTGGCCTTGATGCTGATTGACTACGATTTGATAGCTAACCGTTAAGCCCAAGCCAGTACCTTGCCCAATTTCTTTGGTGGTAAAGAAGGGATCAAAGATTTTTGATTGTAGTTCGGGAGCAATGCCAGGGCCGTTATCGGCGATCGCAATTCGAGCCACGCTGACTTCTTGGCCTGGAGTTGCGATCAGTTCTGTCCGAATCGTAATGGTTTTGGGTTGAGCTGTTCCACGGTTCAGGGCTTCGATCGCATTGGTCATCAAATTGAGAAAAACTTGATTGAGCTGGCGAGGATAACACTCCAGAGGCGGCAAGGATTCATATTGCCGCACCACTTGAATCTCATCACCTAAGCGATTCTGCAAAATTGCCAAAGTGCTCTCTAAGCCATCGTATAAGTTGGCCGTTTTACGCCCCGACTCATCCAACCGAGCAAAGTTTCGCAGCGACAGCACAATTTCCCGAATCCGCGAAGAACCCCCCTTCATTGACTTCAGAATGCGGAACAAATCTTTTAGGAGAAAGTTCAGCTCTACATCCTCGATCAAGGCTTGCACTTCTGCCACAGGCTCAGGATAGTGAGTTTGGTACGCCGCTAGGACTCGGCTGAGTTCTTCGATATAACGTTCCACATAAGGAATGTTGCCGTAAATAAAACTGACTGGGTTATTGATTTCGTGCGCCACCCCTGCCACCATCTGCCCCAAACTGGACATCTTTTCGCTCTGGATCAGCTGGGCTTGAGTCAGTTGCAATTCTTGTAAGGTTCTGGCCAAGCGCTCAGCCTGAGCAGCACTCTCTAAGGCTTGTTGTTGCGTTTGGGCGTATAAATTAGCTTGTTGAATGGAAATCGCTAACTGATCGGCGACAGCCTGAGCCAACTGCTGATCGTTCTCGGACCAATAGCGCGTATGGGAGCATTGGTTGAGATACAAAATAGCGTGCAAGATGCCATTTGCTTGCACAGGTACCACTAACGAAGACTGGATTTGAGCCTGTTTATATTCTTCGTTGTAAGGGCCAACCCGCTCATCCTGAGCCACATCCATCATGATGACAGGTTGCCGATGCTCAATTACCCATTGAGTGATGGGACCATGCGTGTCAAAGTCATCGATGGAAGGTGAGAATGACTCTCGACAAATTTCATACAGGTGCTTGCGCCGAAAAGCGACCCCAGAAATAGTTTCTGAAACCAGCTCTCGTGGTACACCTGACGCTGCCTCTTCACTGTGGTCTTCCACTAGATGCACCAGACAGCGATCGGCCTCTAGGGCTGCTAAAAGTTGTGCGATCGCCTGCGTCAGAATCGTTTCTAAATCAAAACTTTGGCGAGTTTGGCTGGTAATTTGATTCACCAGTTGTTCCCGTTGAGCTTGCCGTTGAGTCTGCTCATAAAGTCTTGCTTGGCGAATCGCGATCTCTAGCTGTTGCGCCAACGACTGCATAAACTCCACTTCAGCCGTTTTCCACCGTCGCGGCTGATCGGAGAGGCACACCAAATAACCAGCAGAATCCGCTCGCTCTTGAACCGGGACTAACAGATTAGCCCCTGCTTCTAAGACCTGGAAGTTGAGCCCTTGCTTCCGTCGCCATTTCCCCAGCCATTGGCTTAGCCAGCGAGTCCCAGCCGCATGAGTCTCACCACAGCTCACAATTAGCTGACTTTGGGCGATCGCTTCAGCCGCCTCACCAAAAGTGCTCAGAGGGATATAACCCAGTTGTGAGCTGCCGCGATCGCTGTGTAGACGCTCACAGACAACCTGCACTCGTTGCGTATCCCTGAAGTACCAAAAGAAAGCACAGTAATCTAAATTCAGCAGGGTGCTAACTTCATCCACCGTTGTTTGAAGGACAACTTTTAGCTCCAAAGAATTACGGATGCGGTCAACAATCTTACGCAGGAGAGCGCTTTGCTGGTAGTACTGACTCAGAGCTAACCAATGAGAAAAGTTGATAAAAGGAAACACACGATACAACAGGGGAAAGAGCATAAATCAGCTAGAGAGCCTACCATCTGAACCAATGGTACTTCTAGATAAGATTTACAGACATCATCTGTGAAATCCCTATGAAGATGACGCTTTTAGCTCAAAACTTCAGTATTTTATTTAACAGTTGTTGAATGGGTGTGGCCGAGTAACACAGAATTTATGTTCTAGGCTAATGTCTTCATAAAAACCCTTCGCCAAGTAGCAGGGTAAGCCCTACCTGCTGATTTGCTCATGCTTGATGACCTGACGTAATTGGATTCTGCGGAATCGATGAGTGTCAAGCACCTATCTCCTGGGAAGCGTTAGCCAAACGAGGCATCAGGTTTTTGACTACATTGGGCTGGAAGCCCTTAATTATGCTACAAATAACTCAGTGCTTAGGAAAACTGGGAAACTACTAGTTTTATCGTTAGTAGATACTTGGGTAATCGTGGCAATCTCGGTAGACGAGTTGCTAAGGTTAGGTAAGGCAACCTGAACTGATCTACTTTGTAGTGGAGCCCTAGGGAGTAATCCTGACAGGCAGTCAGTAGCCCAAATATCCTGTGATTTGTCAGCAGGATTGTCCAGTAAACCAGGTGCTGCATTCAACTAGCAAATTGTCATCTTTGCCATAGTTAGTGAAAGAGGAGTGTATGAATAAAAAAGTAATTAGCCTCGCTTTAGTGCTCAGCTTGGCCGCTGCTTTAGGAGCTTGTGGCGGTGAAGATACCACCACTACTCCCTCCCCCGGTGAGTCTCCTGCTGCTTCCCCAACCACCTCTCCAACCACTTCTCCCTAGGTTATTCGCTCATACCTGAACCACATATTCCCTCGATGGTACTCAGAACAGTCCGGACAGTGAATGAGGCCTCAAGGTATAAAGCAGTCTAGGAATTGCTCCTCACAACTTTATGCAGTCCAGTTTTAAGTTGCAGCACCGTACTGCTTCAGCATTAATACTGTAATTTCTGGGCTGAATGTTAAGGTGGTTAATTCTCTAACGACCCTTTAAGCAATTGAGTAGCTTACAGGAGCCGAGTGCCAAGCTTGGTCAGCATACCAAGTTTTATCACTCAGGTTCCTGTAAGCTTATTAGTTTTTGGGTTCAACGAATTGATTAAAACTCATCGATATGAGTTAGTGAGAAGCAGCAGTTCCAGCTTAGGATGACAGAAAAAGGCTGTCAGAATGAACAATCAAAAGCAGATTCTCATTTTAAGTTGGAGACTGAGTACAACTTCGATCGTAGGAGCGTCTTTTTGGGCAACCAATGCTGCTTGGGCTTTACCACCGACGGAGGATACGCCAGAAGAAATTTTACGAACTGAGATTATTACAGAGGCGCGATCGCCGATTGATGGCAAGCCGCTCACGCCCGCTCAGTATGCGGAGTTACAAGCGCAACTTGAAGCAGGCCCGCCCATTGATCCCAAACTCTCGCCTCAAGTTAAGCGAACCATTACTCTACTGCGGTTACGTAAGTTTATTCGGACCTTTTTCCCCTTTTTGCTTCGCTAAGCCAGGTAGGGCCTGGAGCCTTCTCAATGTCATTCGAAATGTCTGGATTTAGGCAGATGATTTGAGACTTTAACTGTGATTTGCTACGGTTTACTACAGTTCATTGCTTAATTTTTACAAACTGTCTTCGTCAACATTGCTGCAAACTCACACAACCTGCATGGGTGGGCTGCAATACACTACATTACAAAACATTACAAAAGCTTTTCGAGTCCCTTTGAGGAACATATTCAGTAATCTCGTTTAGGTAGGTAGCTTCATGTCGATGACCGTCGCCCCTGAGCAAATCGAGCGGATTGTTTGGAATCAGCATCACGACCCCTTTGAAGTTCTGGGTCCCCATACTATGCAACGAGATGGCAAAACTGTCTCGGTCGTGCGGGCTTATTTGCCTAATGCCGACGCAGCTTGGGTGATTCTCCCAGAGGAGCGGGCGGAACATGCGATGCACCCGATCCATCACCCTCACTTCTTTGAATGCACAATCGACACACCAGAATTAGCCAACTATCAATTACGCATTCAAGAAGGAGGGCACGAGCGGGTTACCTACGATCCCTACGCTTTCCGCTCTCCTTACCTAACTGATTTTGATCTGCATCTGTTTGCTGAGGGCAATCATCATCGCCTCTACGAAAAACTAGGGGCTCACCTCACAGAGTTAGATGGAGTGAAAGGGGTTTACTTTGCCGTCTGGGCTCCTAACGCTCGTAATGTTTCTGTTTTGGGCGACTTTAACCACTGGGATGGCCGTAAACACCAAATGCGTAGAGGCCCTTCTGGAATTTGGGAGTTGTTTATCCCTGATTTGTCGGAGGGCGATCGCTACAAGTACGAGATCAAAAACCAAGCGGGACATATCTACGAAAAATCTGACCCCTTTGGTTTCCAACAGGAAATTCGGCCCAAGACCGCTTCTATTGTCACTCACTTAGATAGCTACACCTGGAACGACCAAGATTGGATGGAGCAGCGCCGCCACACAGAACCGCTCACTCAACCGATCTCAGTCTACGAAGTGCATTTAGGTTCCTGGTTGCATGCTTCCTCCGCCGAACCCGCGCCTCTGCCCAACGGTGAAACAGCGCCAGTAGTTCTCGTCTCAGATCTCAAACCTGGGGCTCGTTTTCTCACCTATCGCGAATTAGCCGATCGCCTCATTCCTTACGTCAAAGAACTCGGCTTTACCCATATTGAGCTGCTGCCGATCGCAGAACACCCCTTTGATGGCTCTTGGGGTTATCAAGTCATTGGCTACTATGCCTGCACTTCCCGCTACGGTACGCCTCAAGACTTCATGTATTTCATCGACCAGTGTCACCAAAACGGCATTGGTGTGATTGTGGATTGGGTGCCAGGGCACTTTCCCAAAGATGGGCACGGTTTAGCCAACTTTGATGGCACTTGCCTCTACGAGCACGCTGATCCGCGCCAAGGCGAGCACAAAGAATGGGGCACCTTAGTGTTCAACTATGGTCGGCATGAAGTTCGTAACTACCTAGTTGCCAACGCTCTCTTCTGGTTCGACAAGTACCACATTGACGGTATTCGCGTTGATGCTGTTGCCTCTATGCTATACCTCGACTACTGCCGTAAGCCTGGAGAATGGTTACCCAACCAGTACGGTGGTCGCGAAAATATCGAAGCTGCGGATTTCTTACGGCAAACGAATCACACCATTTTTAGTTATTTTCCGGGTGTCCTTTCCATTGCCGAAGAATCAACTGCTTGGCCGATGGTTTCCTGGCCTACTTATGTGGGGGGCTTGGGCTTCAACCTGAAGTGGAACATGGGCTGGATGCACGACATGCTGGATTACTTCCACATGGACCCCTGGTTCCGCCAGTTCCACCAGAACAATGTCACCTTCAGCATCATGTATGCCTTCAGCGAAAACTTTATGCTAGCGCTGTCTCACGATGAGATTGTGCATGGCAAGAGTAGCATGATTGGCAAGATGCCAGGAGACGAGTGGCAGAAATTTGCCAACCTCCGTTGTCTCTATGCCTACATGTTTACCCATCCCGGCAAGAAAACTCTATTCATGAGTATGGAGTTTGGCCAGTGGAGTGAGTGGAACGTTTGGGCTGACTTGGAGTGGCACCTTTTACAGCACGAGCCTCACCAAAAGCTGAAGCAATTTTTAGCTGACCTCAACCACCTTTACCGGAGTGAACCTGCACTTTATACTCAGGACTTTTCTAATGATGGTTTTGAGTGGATCGACTGTAGCGACAATCGTCACAGCGTGGTTTCCTTTATTCGTAAAGCCAAAGACTCTGACGATTTTGTCGTCACAGTTTGCAACTTTACTCCACAACCCCATGCCCACTATCGCATTGGCGTACCAGAAGCAGGTTTTTACACAGAGTTGTTCAACAGTGATGCCCGTAAATACGGCGGTAGCAATATGGGTAACTTA
>DATNPE010000450.1:0-5776 GCA_036703355.1 Allocoleopsis sp.
CCAAATCAACCAAGTGACGCGGAGGCTGGCTTTGGTGGGGGTTACTTGCCAATTCCCCATCCAGCACGCGATCGCTGGATTGACGCAGTTTATCTGCCCCAAGATCAAAATCATCTCCCTGCAACAATCCCAGCAGCGGGTCGTTCATCAACTGCCGTGCCTGATTGAGCCAATCCTCAACAGGCCAAACGACTTGTTCCTCTGCCAAAGGTACCCCTGGGGCTACCCGCTCCGTCCGAATCAAATACTCATCTTCCCCAACTGGGGTCACAGAAAGATGAAATTCCTGCGTCACAGCTACACTCCGCAAGACCTCTAACCTACAAATGCACTCCTGCTCCCAGGCTCCTGTTGAGAGCTACCACACCACCGATGTCAAACTGAGCCTAACTCTACTCTAATGACAATCCCACTCAAAAGCTTGAATTGAGCTGAATTGCACGAATTCGTATGAATACCAACCCGCTCCGCCTTGTTTCAATGACGATGAACTCCAGCAAAAAGTTACCAACCAGCGATTAATTTCTGAGGGAAATTGCCCAAGGAACTGAATAAGTTTCCGGATCTCCCATTAGGCAGGCAGAAAAGTAGGTTGGTAGATGCACCCTGATTTTAATCCCCTGGCTCCTTTTGGCAGTCGGGGGATTTCTTTTTACAGCTGGATTGCAAGTCAGATCTTCACTAGAGCTTGATGCGATCGCGCCTAGGCTTTAATTGCGGCTTCATATCCTCAGTGCTATGGTCGGAAAGCAGCTAACTTCCGCTTTGCAGATGCCATCCGTATCAACGATTACGAAGAATATTTGGCAGCAGCTTTTAGCGAATCGCTCCGTGATTTGGCTCAACTGCCTAACCTTGGGACTCTTCCTCGTTTTGCTGATTCATGCCAAAGTTTGGGGCAGTCCTCAGGAAGTTGAGTTTTTATTCCATAAAGCGGACCCCTCCAAAGAACCTCACCTCGGTTTTCTCACTCTCGTCTCGAATGTGTTGTGGGGGTTACCAGTCGCTTATTGTGCCTTCAGCTTGGGCCTGATGAGGCAGATTCATCCTCAGGGTAGGCTAGACCGCTTTCTCTTGCTCTCCGCCACCGGGATTTCGATCATTCTGATTGATGAGGTCTATCGCATCACCATTAGCTTGGTGACTTGGTTTGGTGTTTCTAAAGTGTTGATTGCCAGCTTGTATGGTGTGGCGGCATTGGGCTATATCTTTAGCTTTCGCAAACGCATTTACACCACCCCCTACGCACTGCTCTTGGCTGCGATTAGCTTAGTCGTCATTTCCAGGGTGGTCGATTTGCTCAAGATTGCCGCTCCAGGAGCACCCGCCAGAATGTTGCTAGAAGACGGCACCAAACTATTGGGACTGGTGAACTTGGCTCTGTATTGGTGGCTGGTGTGTCAGCAAGAAGTGTTGCGATCGCTGCACCGATATCGTCAACCCGCCCCAACAGAAGCTCGTCAGCACCTATGATCGAAACTAAAGCCCAGCCGTGAGCAATCAACTGCGATCGCTGGGTCATTCAATTTTCGCTGACCAAAGGCAAGGAAATCTTATGGATCGAGCTGTGATTAAGTTTTCTTCAGAAGACTGTGGAACTTGCCACAAAATGTCCTTCTACGACCAAAAGGTGGCTGAAGAACTCGGTCTCCGCTTCATCAATTGCATGATGCAAGATACAGCGACTTACCGCCAGTATCGCAAGATTTTGTTGGCCCAATATCCCGATAAAGAAGGCATGGGGTGGCCCACCTATATTGTTTGTGACGCTCCGGAAGCAGAATTCAAGATTCTCGGAGAAGTCAAAGGCGGCCACCCCAAAGGTGAGTTTAGAAGTCGGTTACAAGCAGTGCTAGAAACAGCTCCTGCTGGTGAAAGCTAGTCTTTGACCTCAAACTTAGTGACTTCCAAAACGGGGCCAATCATGGCGAAGGTCATCACGTCCTCCCGGATTTGGCCCTCTACAGTCACTTGGATGCCTGACTTTTTCAAGTCATCGGGAGCTTTGTGCAGTTCGTAAGCTTGGCCGTCTTCGCCCACCAGCGCCCAGGTACCAGGCCCAATACCCTGGCGCTCAATTTTGCCCGTGACTTTCACACTCATGCGGCTTCTCCTTCGCCTCTCGTTACTAGATAGGCTAGCCCGAAACAGAGCAGAGCGTTAACTACCAAGTAAGCTTGAGCGATCGCGCCACTCCCCAGCCACAGCAGTTGCGGCGATAGAAAAGCACTCACCGCTAGGCAAGAGGCAACGCCC
This sequence comes from Allocoleopsis sp., assembly GCA_036703355.1. Taxonomy (GTDB): domain Bacteria; phylum Cyanobacteriota; class Cyanobacteriia; order FACHB-46; family FACHB-46; genus Trichocoleus. The sequence goes on from DATNPE010000450.1 coordinate 2,257, forward strand.
AACGTGGTACCAACAGCAAACCACTTCCACTCAGCATGGCCAAGAAATAGAGCTAGCAAGAGGAAAGGAATCAAAACGCTGGCAAAGATGGGATTGAGAGCACTTGATCCCTGAATCGCCGTGCCTAGTTCGGGGATGGAGCTACCCATGACTCGGAAAGGCCACTGGGGCAAGTCCATAATGTAGAAGCCCCGGAAGACAAACAGACCCGCACTGCCAGCCACTAAACCACTGGTGAGCGACCAACTCCAGAAAGGTAAGTAGGTGCGGAGGAACCAAGCTAGCAAGTAAGACCCTAGCACCATCGCCAACTTAGGTAGTAGAGCGACAGCGCCCCCATCAATCCAGAAGCGGGGGTTGAGATAACCGTTGTCGCGCAGCCAACGGAAGAAATCGCGGAAGTTGATTTGACCGCGCATCGCCAACTTGACAGCATTAGCAGCATCCAAGTGACCCGCCCCATAGTAGTTGAGGCCATCATCTTTGATGACACGAGCCGACTCTAGAAGTACTTCTCGGATCGCATCGGGTTCCTGTACGCCTGATGCTTTGATTAAAGCCGCTACACCTGCGACGTGGGGTGCCGCCATACTGGTGCCCTGGAAAGCGGCAAAGATCGGTTCGCCAGTTTCTGCATCAATGGTGTTTTGCAGAATCCCACCCATAGTGTCTTCGCCTTGGGTCTGGCCACCTGGAGCCGAAATATCGACACCTGCTCCATAGTTGGAGTAGATGGCTTTTTCACCCGTGGGGCCTAAGGCGGAAACCCCAATCACATGGGGGTAACGAGCAGGGTAAGAAGCTGAGTTTTGGTTGGCGTTGCCTGCGGCGGCGATAATTACCGCACCTTTGCTGTGGGCATAGGCGATCGCTTCCTGCATGACTTCGCTTTCACCACCACCCCCCAAGCTCATGTTGATCACATCAGCATCATGGTCTGCGGCAAACTTGATCGCTTCGGCAATATCCGCTACGGTACCGCCGCCTGCCGCACTCAATACTTTCAAAGGCATTAAGTTGGCTTCGTAAGCAACTCCGGCCACCCCATAGCCGTTGTTCGTCGATTGAGCGATCGTGCCTGCCACGTGAGTACCATGACCATTGTCATCGCTGGCATCCGTGCGATCGTTCACGAAGTCGTAACCCTCAACAAACTGCGTGTCCTTGAGGTCAGGCACACGGCTCACCCCAGTATCAATCACGGCAACCGTGACACCGCTACCCCTGGTTTCATCCCAAGCTGCTTCGGCATTGATGCTTCTGAGGTTCCATTGCTTGCTGTATTCCGGATCGTTGGGGGCAAAAAAAGCGCGATAAATATAGTTCGGCTCGATCGCCTCGGTAGACTTGGCCAACTTAGATTTTTTCAGCGCCTGGAGCAGTTGAGGATTTCCCTCCACAATATAGATATGGTCGCCCTCAGAAAACTCGCTATTGAGACGAGGCGTCACCTGATATTGCTGCGCGATCGCCTCTAGCTGTTGCTGAATTTGTACCGCTGGAATATCTTCACGAAAATCCAGCACAATCGATTCGTAGGTTCCGTTCGCGGCCAATCCTTTAAAGCTGGCAAGCGCAAAAATTAGCCCTGCCAGAAACAAGCCCACCAGCCCCAGCCTTCTCATAGAAAATTCTTACTACAGCTCGTTGCTACCAACCATAACTCACCCCTAAGAGCGGTAGCGGTAATATTGCAGGATAGTTACGGATTAATAATTTTTCTCAGCCGTAGCAATATTTCTAAAATTTTTGCCGTTTATCACCGAGTGCAAACCGCTAATAATTATGGAAAGAGGTCTTTTGTGGCTCCCTTTACTAGGTGTGTTTATTTGGTTAGCTTGGGCAGGTTGGAGCGAGTATCAAAAAGTAGAAGCTTATCAGCAGTGGGCCAAAGCCTTTGAGCGAGCTAAATATGATATCTACGCGGTTCTGGGGCAGCAAGGCAGCGAACTAACCTGGGGCCAACCCACCCGGAAGGGGCCGATTAATTTAGCGACCTTTTCTCTCCAGGAAGTGCAAGCCATTCGGCTTCTGGTCGATGAGCAACCTGTAGACCTCAGCCAAGACTTTAACGCCTTGCCTTCTAAGGGTCGTCACATTATTCTGGAATTTTCCTTGTCTGACGCAGCTCCGCCCATTCGGATTCCCTTTACAGATGTGGCGATCGCAGCGAGTTGGGGGCAACATCTACAGCAAGAGCTTGCTATCTCTTCTTAAGGAATCTACTTTTAGCTTTTGGCGACTGGGTTTGAGCGATTGGCTTTTAGCGGTTAGCTTCTGCTCAGAAATTTTCCAGCTTCAGGGATTGGATAAAGCTAGTAAAATTCTTGAGATTTACCGCGATCAATGCTAGATCTGGCAAACTGTACGACGATCGCTCAAGTACTATCACTCTAGGAACTGTGATCCCCGCTTGAGAGGCGGCGACAGCGATCGCAAATTGCACCAGTAACGATTAAACTTCTACAGGACTACTTGCAGTTATCGTTCATTCACATCAATTCTGATGGCGAGCTAGTTTGTTTGCTAGCACTCCCTGAGCCAAATCTAAATTCAACTGTCAATCCTCACTGCTCCCACACACCTATGCATCTCCCTCAGTCCCCACTCACTCTTCGATCTGTGAATTGAGAGGTATCGATGACTAGCATTTCATCCGTCTCTCAAACCGAACTCGCGCAAAGGCGGCAAAAGCTGCGCCATGAACGGCGGCTCAAACTCTTGCAGTCCAGCTGGCGCACCATTGCAGTTAGCGGTCTAGCAGGTGGTCTGGCTTGGGTGATCACGTTACCGGGGTGGGTGATTCGCCAACCGGAGCAAGTAGCGATCGCGGGCAATCAGTTTCTCTCCGCTCAAGCTATTCAATCTTTGTTGCCGCTAACTTACCCTGAATCCTTGCTGCAACTAGAACCCCAAGCGATCGCCGCTCAACTCGAATCCAAAGCGCCGATTGCAGAGGCAACCGTTGCTCGTCAGCTCTTTCCTCCGAGGCTGATTGTGCAAGTCAAGGAACGCTACCCAGTCGCCCTGATTTCTGACCTACCCAGCGATCAAACTCCCGATCAAACTGATAAAGATAAAGGTACGAAACCAGCAGATACGGCAGCAGACATATCCAATATTGGATTTCTGGATGCAAATGGTGTTTGGATTCCGATCGAGAGCTATACTTCCTTTGATCAGTCCTTCAAATTACCAACCCTCAAAATTATTGGCTACCAAGAACAAAAGCGACCGCAGTGGACTGAGCTATATCAAGCAGTTAGCCAAAGCCCCGTAAAAGTTTCAGAAATTGATTGGCGCGATCCCAGCAATTTAATTCTTAAAACAGAGTTAGGAATCTTTCATTTTGGTGCTTATAGTTCTAGATTTGCTGAGCAAATCCAGGCGATGGATCAGCTACGAAAACTTTCAGAGAAGCTGAATCCGAAGCAAGTTACCTATATCGATTTGCGAAATCCAGATGCCCCTTCAATTCAAATGAAGAAGGTCAACAACCCTGTAAAATCTAATACGGCTA
>DATNPE010000451.1:0-2388 GCA_036703355.1 Allocoleopsis sp.
GGTGTGGTAGTTTCGTCAATGTCCTGGCCGTATAGCGCCATTGCTGCCTCCAAGCGCAGGGTATCTCGACAGCCCAAACCGCAAGGAGTCACTCCTGCTGCTAGCAGCGATCGCCACAATTCCACACCAGCCGCCGCATCCACCATGACTTCAAAGCCGTCTTCTCCGGTGTAGCCTGTGCGAGCTAGAAAACCAGACTGCCCTACAACAGGAGCCACTAAATGACCAAAGGGTTTGACGGCGTTCAAATCTGCTTCAACTACAGACTGGAGGGAGGCGATCGCTTGTGGACCTTGAACCGCGATCAACGCTTTATCAGTAGACAGGTCTTGAAACTCTACTTGGTTCAGATCCAGATGCTCAGTTAACCAGGTTTTATCCTTTAGCGTCGTGCCCGCATTGACGATTAGCACTACGGTCGGTTGCCCTGCTGCATCTTCTCCCTGGTAATACACAATCAAGTCGTCCACAATCCCTGCTTCTGGCGTTAGCAAGACGGTGTACTGAGCGGCACCGGGCTGAAGCCGACTTAAATCTGAAGGCACCAAACGCTGGAGCTGCCCGATCACCTGCTGGCCCTTGAGGACAAATTTGCCCATGTGGGAAATATCAAACATGCCTGCTTGTTGTCGCACCGCCTGGTGTTCTTGGGCAATACCGACATACTGCACAGGCATTTCCCAACCCGAAAAGGCGGTCATGCGAGCTTTGAGGGCTACTGCGTGCTCAAACAGGGGAGTCCGAGCCAGGGTTAGAGGAGTTGCAGCATTGTTTGCATCGCTTAATGAGGCCACAGGTTCTAATTCCGTTCGAGTGAAACTCTCTTGATCCTACGGGAAACCCCTACTCGTTGTGTGCTTGATTGTCATTGCTGAGATTGAGCCAGCTTGGAGGAATCACGGTAAACTCTGAATCACTTCATTGATCGTCACTGTTTCGTCATCTTCCAATCGTCACTTGCCATGCGTTTGACCATGCCTGCATCCTACCGCTTGAAATCGGCTGTTCTTCTAGGACTCTGGGTTGGCCTCACAGAACTTGCGATCGCGCCCAGCCTCTTAGCCGCTCCCAGTTCTGAAAGTAACTCTCCCGCTGCACCACCTTTACGAGTCGTGGTCAACAGTAACCAAGATGGGTCGATTCAGCCAGATGCAGCGCTAACTCTGCGAGAAGCGATCGCCCTCACCAATGGCAACCTGGAGCGCGATCGCTTGAGTGCAGCAGAACAAGCTCAAGTGACCGAGCTCAGCGCCGATACCCCAGCGAGAATTGAGTTCAACTTGCCTGCCGAGCAAACGACGATTCGCCTCACTTCTGTCTTGCCACCCCTAGAGAGTCCTGGCTTAGTCCTTGATGGCACCACACAACCTGGATACGACCCAGAAAAATCGGCGACGGCAGAGATCAGCATTCCAATTCCAGTGGTGGCGATCGCTCCAGCAGAGGGGCAGGACGTGTTTCGGGGACTCACAGTCGTGGCAGATAATGTGACGATTCGTGGCTTGAGTTTGTATGGATTCAACTCTCGCCGCCAAGTACCCGCCAGCACACCGCCAGCGGATATTTTTATTGCTCACCGCTTACCACCGCCAGATACCACCCAGCAGCAACCACCTAACACCAGCTTCCCCTTTGGCGCTGAGGACAAACCCCCACAAAACGTCACGATCGAGAACAACTGGCTGGGTCTGACTACCGATGAACAGATGCCAACGAACCCCTCCGCCTTTGGTGTATCTGTGTTTAACGGCGTCGGCACGGTAATTCGCCGCAATCGCATTGCTAACCACGAAGGTAGCGGCATTATTACGGGGGTGCGGGCCGAAAATACGCAAGTGACAGAAAACATTATTGTCGGCAACGGCATTGCGGGGATGCCCGACGCGATCCGCTTGGAAGGAGTGATCGATCGCTCCCAAATTACAGCGAACTTGATTTGCGGCAATGATGGCAGTGGCATTTACCTGTTTAAGCCTGACGGAGCCGTGCAAATCCAAGCCAACCAAATCAAGTTCAATGGACGGCGGTTGCGACGAGCGGCAGTCTATTTAATGGGCAATCAGCATCAAGTGACTGAAAATCAGATTAGTCATCAAACGGGACCGGGAGTCGTGGTCACTTCCTATCCCAAGAGCGATCGCAACCTGATTCAAGACAACCAATTTGCTGCTTTAGAAGGACTCAGCATCGACCTCAACACTCAGCAAAATGTCGGCGTGCAAGACTATCAACGGGGTGATGGCCCCAATCCTCCCCGTAACTCAGGCAATCGCCGCTTGGATACGGGCAACTCAGCCATCAATGCCCCTCAATGGCTCAGTGCAGAATTTATGCTGCTGAACGACCAGGTGAATGTGGATGGCAGAGCTGATCCGGGGGCGGAGGTAG
>DATNPE010000452.1:0-4946 GCA_036703355.1 Allocoleopsis sp.
CGTTAGAGGCCTGCTCGCAGTTGCGTGCCTGCTTGTAGTGGGGTCGTGGTTGCGATCTGTTGAGGAGCATTGGGCTGCATAATCACCGCTTGGAAGGGAATCACGCCTGCCTCTTCGCTGTTGATTTGGCGGGCGGCTTCCCATGACAGATCCAGCACTCGGTTGTCTACATAAGGACCGCGATCATTAATGCGGACAATCACTGAGTCACCACTGTTGAGGTTTATCACCTTGAGGTAGGTGTCAAAGGGTAGTGAAGGATGAGCAGCGGTTAGATCGTTTTGGTTAAACGTCTCTCCGGTCGCGGTTAAACGACCATGAAAATAGGGGCCGTACCAAGAAGCCAGCCCCTTAATCTTGCGATCTGTTTCCACCAAGCTATACATTTTTGCTTGGGCTTCCGCCAGGGTTAATGGTGGAGTTGCCAAAGCGATGCGTAAGTTGTTCACCCACTCCACTGCTAGCAACTCACGGGTTCGGCTCAGGTGAGTGGCGATCGCTGGATCAACCGTAAACAAGATGTGATCGCCCAATTTACCAGCAGGATTACCGTTGGCTAAACAAGGTTGTAGCTGGCTAGCATCAAAATGAGGATTTTGCAGAATTTGTTTAAATCGGGATGCCACCAAGTCAGCTTGGTCGCGTGTGGGCAACTCAGCAATTAAATACTCTTTCACCCACACTTGAAACACAGTGCGATGAGTAGCTGAGGATGAAAAATTTTGGATAAAAGAGGTGGGTAGAAACGCGGGTCGCTTCGCCTGTCCACTGGTCTTGGCACTGCTTTCAGGAGTGATCGGTCGATGGGCCCGAACCACTACGACAGATTTAGCCGCATTCAGGCTGTGAGTCTGCCCTTGCCAGTTCAATAAATCCTTGAACAGTCGCATCACCTGCCCTGGATAATGATCCATGAAGTTCTTGCCAGCCGTGGATGTAATGGCTAGAGAACGGGCCGCCCAAAGCTGAGGTTCTACCTTAATCCCAGCGAGAGCCACAGGTGCAGCTTTTAATTTGGGATGAAAAAGTGAATTTTCGACCGGATTGAATCCACCAGGGTTTGAATAAGAAACTAAAGCACTTTGACGGGGTGCTTGCGGTGACGAGGTCAGGAGCGCCAACTTGGGCGCATAGGTGCTGTAAAGATTTGAGGTAACGGAGGGTTGAGGCCAAGCTGAATTGAACTTATGAGGAGGGCGGTTCACCGCCGCTAGCATCTTGGCAGGAAAAGTCGTGAATAAGCGTTCAGGTGCTTTGAAGAAGCTTTGTCCTGAAGACAATAAGTACTCAGCTTGGGATGCAACCCAGACAAGACAAAATAGCAACATGTAGAGATAAATGCTTGAGAGGATGCACGAAACGCCGTATACAGTAGTACTGTATACAACTTCTGGTAGCTAGGTAGTAGAGTATACTAACTTTGCTCAAAAAATAATCCACCCATAGGGTGAAATTCTCTGCCAGCCTTAGGCAGAGCGGCTTTCACGTGTTTTGTGCATTGTTTTTAACCTAGACGCAGACTAATTTTGCAAGTCAATTGCACCATATCGTCTAGTAGACGGAAGTTTTGAGTGGAGTTAAGAGCTCGCTTACAGCATCATTTAACGCAAGTAGCTCGCGATCGCGACCCCTACTTGGCGACTGCGGGGCACTTCTTTGTGCAGCAATACATCTACCAGCAGTTAGAACAATGGGGTCAGGTATCGCTGCAAGATTTTCAGGTTCAAGGCATGAACTTGCAAAATCTGATTTTAGATCTACCCGCTGCTACCACAGCCCAGCCATCTCAGCCGCCTATTTTAGTGGGTGCTCACTACGATGCGGTTCCTGGCTCGCCGGGGGCAGATGACAACGCCACGGGGGTTGCTGTGCTTTTAGAACTGGCGCGGGCTTTTGCTCAAGCTCCAATTCGATATCCGTTACGGTTAATCGCTTTCGATCTAGAAGAACAAGGATTAGCAGGTAGCCGCCATTACGCAGCTTCTTTGCAACAAGAGCCTGTGCGGTTGATGCTTTCGTTAGAAATGCTGGGTTATTGCGATCGCACCCCTGGCTCGCAACAGTACCCACCAGGCTTAGAGTATTTCTTTCCTAACCAAGGTAACTTTATTGGCTTGATTGGCAATCTAAAAACGATTCCAGACCTAATCTACCTCAGCCATCATTTACGTCGAGCCGGTGTGCCTTGTCGTTGGTTGCCTGCGGGGAAGAGAGGCATGATTTTGCCAGATACTCGTCGCAGTGACCATGCTGCCTTTTGGGACCGAGGCGATCGCGCCTTGATGGTGACCGATACGGCCAATCTACGAAATCCGCACTACCATAAGCCTAGCGATCGCCTCGAAACTTTAGATTTAGATTTTTTAACGGGTGTCTGTCGAGGCTTAGAAATGGGCATTCGTTGTTTATAGCCGACTTGCCCACCCGTTTCAGGACTTTAACCATGCCCCATAGTCAGCAGCCTACACAAACTGTTGCCCCGATAGATGCTAATCGTGAGATGCCAAATGATTCCACAGGAGTTCAAGCAGATCCCGTAGCAGTCACAGATCACACTGCCTTGATTCTGGCCTTGCTGTTGGCGGAGCGAGCACCGGAGGCACAAAACGTTTGGCTATCTGTACTGGCTCAACAAAGTGCTAATCAGCAGCAAAACAGCACGCTCGAATTGATTCAGTTTCTAGCGACCACGGCTGAGCAATACGAACAAAATGCCAACTGGAAAAATGCTTGGTCAATTCGTTCGTATCTTGCCCAATTTCTTCCTAACGATATTAATAATTCGCTGATTCTGGTTCGACTTGCTATAGAGCTGAAAACATTTGAGCAAGAGGGGAGACAGTTTTTAGCATCGGCAACGAATTCGCTAGCATTTGCCCAAGGCTTTGAACCAGTCAATCTCAATCTCTTAGAAGGAGTTCTACAAAAATTAGCTGTAATCCATCCTTTTCATGAATTATTTGATATTTGCTTTCGCAACGAAAAGATTCGCCAGAACCCCAAATTTGATGCTTTGAGAAATCAAGTGGCGATCGCCTATAACAATTTAGGTTTAGTGTTTCATCAGCAAGGAATTTTGGATCAAGCCTTTGGAGCATTTCATAAATGCCTAGAAATTCAGTCCAATTTGAATCCAGTTCATCTCTCTAAAATATGTCTCAACTTAGGGGTCACTGCTGCTCAAAAACAAAACTTTCAACAAGCAGAAACCTACCTTCAGCAAGCTATAGAACTAGATCCAAAGAATGCAGATGCTGCCAGAAGATTAGTCGATGCCAGGTATAAACTCCACACCGCAGCCAAGAGGTATACCTTCACATCCGATTGGTTTAGTTTCAATATCCCGATTTGGCAAATCCATTTACAGCCATTTGTGGGCCAACCTAATTTAACTTGTCTAGAAATTGGCAGTTGGGAAGGTCGTTCTACCTGTTGGCTATTAGAAAATGTCTTAACGCATCCCTCGGCGAATATTACTTGCGTAGATACCTTTGAAGGCAGCTTCGAGCACCAAGCCTATGACCCTGACTACATCAAGTCTTTAGAGGACCGCTTTGATTTTAATATTCAGCGATCGGGTGCTTCAGAGAAAGTCAAAAAGATAGTTGGTTCCTCTCACCAAGTCCTCAAAAGCCTGCCCCTCAACACTTACGACTTCATCTACATTGATGGCTCACATCTTGCCTGTGATGTATTAATAGATGCTGTGTTGAGTTGGCCATTGGTGAAAGTGCAAGGGCTACTCGTCTTTGATGATTATGATTTTAAGTTTCCTAATAATCCCAATCAGAATACCCAGATCGGCATTGATGCCTTTATCAACAGCTTCTCACCCAAAATTGAAATTATTTACAAAGGGCATCAGTTGATTTTGAAAAAGTTGGCTGAGTAATTCCCACGAGAATTGAAACTTGCAAAAAGACGTTTAATCAATCGCCCCACACGTAATGCTCTGCTGTTTCCCGGCTAATCATCCAATCCTCTCCTCGGCAACTTTACTCAAAGCATAGACTTGAGCCGACCAGGGATAAATCGGTTCTCGGCCAATGCGATCGCTTGGTACCCATCGCTCCTGCGTGACCTCCTGCCAGCGATCGCCCTCAGAGACTCCGGGCCAGTTGGGGACGACGTACTCAGCGTTGGGGTCGGTGGGATTCGGGGTGCTGTAGTCTGAGAAATTGGCGACCACTACAACTAGATTAGTGCCATAGCCTCGTTGCCAAGCCATTACCCGCTTACCGTCGCTAAAGTCGCTATAGATAAACTGAATGTCGTTAGAGGCTAGCGCGTCAGAGGTCGTTCTGATGCGTACTAAGCGAGCCACATAAGCAAAAACTCGTTGTCGCCAATCTTCACTAACGCGGCTATAGTTCACCGGATCAACTTGTTTGTTGGTGTCTCCCTGACCTGGGTAGTTGATGTCTAAATCTTGCTGGTCGGCAAATTCATCGCCTGCCAAGATCATCGGGATGCCTACCGCTGTGAGTAGGCAGGCAAAGGCCAATTTGATGCGGGGTTCTGTCTCGACAATGCCGTTGTTAGCGAGCCAGTTGTAGAAACGCTCATTGCCCAGACCGCTGATATCGTGCGAAGTTAAGTAGTTGACCGCTTGGGCACCATCCGAGAAACCTAATAAACGGCAGTCAATCAGTTTGCGAACACTGCCCTCAAAACTGGGGTCGCCATACCAGTTACGGCCCAGAATCACCTGGCGAATGATTTGCTTGAACTTCTCATTCCACAAGCCATCCAAGCGGTTTTGATTGACGAGTTCTAAGGGCACACTGAGTTCTTCGCCCACGACTAAAAAGCGATCGCCTGTCCCGCCCCGTTGTTGCCAGAGCGATCGCGCGTAGTCCTTAAACTCCTGCAAAAAGTCGTAATTGGTGACGTTGTTGACGCTATCCAGGCGCAAACCATCCACACGGTAATAGTCGATCCAGTGA
>DATNPE010000453.1:0-4617 GCA_036703355.1 Allocoleopsis sp.
CTTTGTGAATACGGACGCATCGAACCAGATTCAGCCTCTCAAACCCATTACCCGTGGCGACTTGGCTTATGCGTTGAGTCAATATCTAGCACGGCAAACAGCTCCAGAGGCGGTGCCGACTCAGGAAACTCAATCGATGCGATCGCAGCCGACTCAATCGGTAAGATAGGCAGAATAATCAGACGTTTGACTCAGCTCCATGCCTGACAATTCGCTCAATTCTGCCTGCCGCCATGCTCCCGCCACGGCTCGTAACCGAGAACCGATTTTGCAAGTGTTGCAACGGGTGTTACCGCCCACAGGGACAGTCCTGGAAGTCGCGAGTGGCACTGGCGAACATGCCATCTTTTTCGCGCCTCGGTTAAAGTCCCATATTTGGCAACCCAGCGATCCTAACCCTGAGATGGTGGCTAGCATTGCCGCGTGGCAGCAAGAATGGCCATCCTCTAATTTGCGATCGCCCTTGCAATTAGATGTCTGTGAATCAGTTTGGCCTGTTGAAGGAGATCACAACCCTGATCCTCCCATTGGCGCGATCGTCTGTATCAACATGATTCACATCGCGCCTTGGGCCGCTTGTCTGGGTTTGTTGTCGGGGGCGGGGCGGATTCTCCCTCCTGGCGGCGTTTTGTATCTCTATGGTCCTTACAAGCAAAACGGAGAGCATACCGCACCGAGCAACGAATTTTTTGATGAGACGCTGCGATCGCAAAATCCAGAGTGGGGAGTACGAAACCTAGAAGATGTAGTAGCCGCAGCCAAAACTCAAAATCTCACGCTGCTGGAAACTGTGCCAATGCCTGCCAATAATTTTTCAGTTGTGTGGCAGCGCCAGTAAAGTAATGAAACAAGCCAGCTTGATTTGGAGAAGTCAATTTAGCAATGACTACAAACTCTTATGTTTTTTTGGCGGGTGCGAGTCGGGGTGTGGGGAGAGAAATCGCTCACTGCCTCGTGCAGCAAGGAGTAAAAGTTAAAGCGCTTTTACGCTCAGAGGCGGCTCGCTCGGAGCTTGAAGCACTGGGGATTACGGTTGTCCTGGGAGATGCCCTAAATCCAGATGCAGTCGAGCAGGCCATGCAAGGTCCAGAACCGATTCAAGCTGTGATTAGCACGATTGGCGGCTTACCTAAAGATGGAGAACGAGCTGATTACTTAGGCAACAAAAACTTAATTGATGCAGCCAAAAAGGCAAACGCTCAAAAATTCATTTTGGTGTCTTCGATTGGGAGTGCTGAAAGCGTTGTCGCTCTCTCACCCCAAGCGTTGGAAACCTTAAGACCTGTTCTAATCGAAAAAGAGAAAGCCGAGCAACACTTAAGCGCTAGCGGCTTGACCTACACCATTGTGCGTCCTGGTGGCCTCAAATCGGAGCCTGCGACCGGAAATGCAGTGCTGACGGAAGATCCCAAGGTCTCAGGTATGATTCATCGAGCAGATGTGGCGCAACTGGTTTGTCAGTGCCTCCAGTCCGATCGCGCCAACAATAAGATTCTCTCTGCGATCGATCGCCAAATGTTATTTGTCCCCGTCGAGTTTGCCGAATTTGCCTTGAACTAGGTTGACGAAACAGTAAGGAGAAGTTGCGATCGCTCTATTAGATTTCTTGATGAAGTAGCATGAGCGATCGCTGCACCCTTCATCCCTCATCCCTCATCCTTCATTCCTCCCTCCTCTATCCCTTCTGTGTAATGGGAATTTCGATCATAAATTCTGCGCCTTGACCGGGTTCTGAAACGCAATGTAAGGAGCCACCATGCTTTTCGGTCACAATTTGGTAGCTGATCGACATGCCTAGCCCCGTCCCTTTGCCTACAGGTTTGGTGGTAAAGAAGGGGTCAAATAGATGTTGTTTCACCACCGCTGACAGTCCGGGTCCATTGTCAGCGATTCTGATTCTGACGCGATCGGAATCGGCTTTTTCAGTGGAGATGCAGATTTGGCTGAGGCTGGTTGCAACTCCGGGAGAGCTGGGTTGTGGATCTTGTTCCTCCAAGGCATCGATGGCATTGCTCAAGATGTTCATAAAAACTTGATTGAGCTGCCCCGCATAACATTCCACTAGCGGGATATCTCCATAGTTTTTCACCAGCTGAATAGCAGGATGCTGATGCCCTGTTTTGAGCCGATGCTGCAAAATCATCAAGGTACTATCGATGCCTTCATGAATATCCACTGGTTTCATGTCGGTTTCGTCCATGCGCGAGAAGTTACGCAGGGAAACCACAATCTGACGAATGCGATCGGCTCCCACTTTCATCGAAGATAGTAGCTTGGGCAAATCTCCAATGAGAAAATCGAGATCGATCGCTTCAGCTTCTGCGGCTACTGCTGTAACAGGTTGAGGATAATGTTGCTGATAGAGCTGGAGTAAACCTAACAGGTCTTGGGTATATTCATTGGCATGTTTGAGATTGCCGTAAATGAAGTTAACCGGGTTATTGATCTCATGGGCGATACCTGCGACCAATTGCCCCAAGCTAGACATCTTTTCGCTTTGGACAATTTGAGTTTGGGTCTGTTGCAGTTCCCAGAGGGTTGACTCTAGCTGCTGAGCTTTTTCGCGAAGCCGAGTCTCAGACTGTCGCAAGGCAATCTCTGTCTGCTTTCGCTTCACGCCCAGTGCGATTTCTTGAGAGACGAATGCCAAAGCATCTAGGGTAGAGACACTCAGCGGCTTACGGGCAAACATAGCGATCACCCCTAGCAGCTGTTCTTCCACAATTAACGGGTAACCTGCAAATGCCACCATGCCCTCTCGCTGAGCCCAGGCTTTGTCTCCCACGCGGGGATCATCCAAGACGGTATTGGTTAGGTGCGGCTGTCGTTCTTCAGCAATGAGACCAATTTTGAACTGACCGACTGGAACCCTAGCATGGGGGCCATCGAGGTGCGTGTAGAGACCAGAACTAGCTTGGAGTTCTAGAACGTTGTCTTGGGGGTTGAGGAGCCAAATCCGAGCAAAGGCCGCGTCTAAATGGTCTACGATTGCCTCGGTGCACTGATGCAGGATATCTTGCAGGTCGTCATTGCGAGTCAAGAAGGCATCAACATCAGCACGAAACGCAGTCAAGCGGACTTGATCCCTGAGGGCGTGCTCGGTGCGCTTGCGAACGACTTCATCGTGCTTCGCTTCGCTGACATCCCGAGAAATACAGATCAAGCCGATGACTTGGCCTTGATCATCCCGCCAGGGACTTTTGGTAGAGAGGTAAGTGAGCAGTTGACCATCTTTCGCGATCGCGTCTTCTGAGGTTGTGGCCATTCCACTCGACATCACTTGCTGGTCTGTTGCCATCAGGAAATGGGCAATTTCTAGCGGAAAAAATGCTGTGTCATCCTGACCCACAATCTCCTCAATGGATTTCTCAAGCAAGCTAGCTGCGGCAGGATTCACCATCACATAGCGTCCTTGGAGATCTTTCACCAAAACAGCATCAGGTGTGCTTTCCAGAATGGAACGCATTAGGTTGTAGCTTTCCTGTAAGGCTGCGCCTGGACTGGGGCTGGTGAGGTCAGCAATGACTTGGGCAAAGCCACGCAAGTGTCCTTGGGTGTCTCGCAGGGCTGTTACAGTCACATCGGCCAAAAAGTGAGAACCGTCTTGATGGATGTACCATCCTTCTTCGCGAAAGCGATCGCCAGTTGTGGCAATGGCTAATATCTGGACAGGTTTATCTTGTGTGACTGCTTCCGGTGGAAAAAAACAGGAGAAATGTTGCCCGATAATGTCTTGGGCTTCATAGCCGAATAAGCTTTGCAGCCCTACATTCCAACTACAGACATGCCCATCAGGGTCAAGAATGAGAGTTTCGCAATTTTTCCCACGCTCCACAGACCCGGAGAAACTCGGTTGAGAAGCTGTACGAGAGGTCATGACAAGTTGTTGGTGCATGGGTGCTGCTTAAAAGTGGTTTCAGCATCGGGTCGCCAAACTCGCTAATCTTGCAGAAACTGGGTGCGGAAAGCAATGACGCTAACCCTAAGACTTCCCAAGCAATCAACTACTTTTCTAAGACTCTTTACTGAATCTGCATCAGCAAGTTGAGCCTGTTTTATGAGTAAAATTGCTGAATTCACCAAAGATTTCACGGAGAAGGGGCATCTAATTTAGATTTTTTCGCTCTAAATAATCTGAGTTTGTTGCAGCTCAAGCAGGGTTGATTCTAGTTGTTGAGCCTTTTCGTGCAATCGCACCCCAGCTCAGAGGCGCAAAATTATTGAGAATTGAAGGGTCTGACCCAACCTTGTCGGATGGCCGCATCTAGCGCCAAACGGGCGATCGCAAATAGCAAGATACTCTCCACCGCCAGCACGCCAAACGGCCACAGCGTTCCTTGCAAGTTAAACCCTACATCCACCTGCGCCAAGCCCCGCACCAGGCCAAAAGCTAGGACTGCGCCTGACTTGAGATGAGGATTTTGGTCTTCACGAATCACATAGCGGTAGGTAACGCCGAATAAGAACCCCGCCAAAATTGCGATCGCCCCACTGATGAGCAAGGTGAGGTCAATGCTGGACACTTGTAGGCTGGCAAGATTGACAAACTGAGTCGCTAAAACTTGGCTGTTGACCAGGGCAATCGCGGCAAAGGCCACGCAGACAGCTAAAGCAGGT
>DATNPE010000454.1:0-4497 GCA_036703355.1 Allocoleopsis sp.
ATAATGGCTGCGATGAACTGAGTGAAAAAACAACCAACCACCAACAATGGCAATAATTAAGCAGAGAAATACCAAAAATCCAACGGGTTTGTGGCGAGCAAGACCAACGCTGATTTTGCTGACACCCAAGGGTAGTAAAGCAAAAACTAGAAGTGCAGGCAGTCGTTTTACGAGCCGTGTTTGATGCTCAGAGACCAGCAAACCGAGATCTTGTAACCGCTCCCTAATCGCCTGAGTTGCAGCGATCGCCTCATGTCTGACCCGGTCAATATTGCCATCATGTTTGACTGCTTGTGCTAGCTGGAGTTCTAAAGAGTGACAGTTGTCCGGTACAGGATTGGCGATGATAAGCTTTCGAGTCTCCGGTTCTAAGCTCAAATGCTCAGACTGGAGCAAGTTCGCGATCGCCGTATCTACCGCTCGCCCTCGTCCTGCCGCTAAAAACGCAATTTCGTACAAGCTGAGATCAGAAGATATAACTGCACCTTGGTTGGGGTAACGCAGTAGCCAGCGTAGTAAACCAGCAAACCCCACCATTGGCACCCCTAACATCACATAAAACCCTAAAAACTCTGGCCCTCTGAAATTCAGGGGATTCTCAAGACCCAACCCCATGACTGGAGTACAGCCTACAACTACCAAAGCGAGAACTAACACCAGAAGTGCGATCGCAGGCTTAGGAAAGCGTAGCTTCGGCAAAACCCAATACTGCTGTGGATCAGCCTGAATCAGCTCTGCTGCTTGAGCGAAACGCAGATGAGCTGGAGGCCAAATATCCGCAGGAGGTGATTCACCAAACCACTCTGCATAACTCTTCAGCGTTTGGTTGTACCAGTCGTCAAATTTTGCTTGCTCCGCCTTGCCACCCCTCGTCGGTTCATGGTGCAGCGGTATCCCTAAAACCTTAGGACAAAACTCTTCCCAGTAAGAGCGAGTGTAGGTCAGGTGAAGATGCCAAGCTTGGTCCACCTGCTCGGAAGGGCTGACCGGATGCCCCGCCACTACCGCCAAAAATGCCAACTTTTTGTATTCCTGAATGACTCGGTGCGTATACTCCAGAGTCCAATCATTCTCACGAGCTAAGCGTTTGCTAAAAGAGAGTGAGTCATGGGAGTTGTCAAGTGAAAAAGCTTGAATCCGCTGATACAGCTCTGCTTGTTGCAAGTTCATCACCATTGACCAAATCTAGGTTGATGCAAACCAGCCCCAGCCTAGCAACCCCTCAAGTTCGGTGTCCTCAGTAGCAATTTTGGCAAGCGAATCACGGAGAAGACAAAGTAAAAAACCTGACAACTGCACCAAAGCACAGCCATCAGGTCTGAGTGAGTTATCACCTCAAGAATTTGTGGGTTATGCTCCCACCTTCTGCAACTCCTTTTCAGCCGCAGGTTGGCTCATCAACTTCTGATATAACTCACTGAGCTGAGAGGCCACACCTTCCCAGCTAAAGTAAGTTTCTACCCGATGTCTCGCCGCCATCCCTAACTGATTGCGCCAAGTTGCATCACTCAAGATGCGATCGATCGCCTCAGCAAAAGCCACTTCATCTTGGGCAGGTGCCAGTAGACCCGTTTCTTCCGGGACGACCGTGAATTGCAACCCACCCACATCGCTTGCGACCACAGGTGTGCCACTCGCCATCGCCTCGATCGCCACCAAACCAAATGGCTCGTAATGGCTAGGCACCACACAGACATCGGCAGCCGCGTAGTAAGCAGGCAGTGTGTCGTCACCCAAACGGCCAGGGAAAATGGTCATGTCGCTCAAACCGAGTTCCTTCACGATCCCTTCAATGCGATCGCGCTCTAGACCGTCGCTTTGGCCCGGACGACTACCGCCACCAATCACCAACTTCAGGTTCGCTTGATCGCGGAACTTCGAGCGACCGACTGCCCGGACTAGGGTTTCAATGCCTTTACGGGGATCAAAGCGGCCCACATAAAACACCACCTTATCATTGGGATCAAGGCCCAACTTTTGCCGCGCTTCCAACTGCGAGAACGAGCCAAACCGTTGAATATCCGTACCGCAAGGAATGATGTCAATCTTGCCGCGAGTTGAAACCAGCGATCGCATGTGGTCTCTCTCTTGCGGGCTAGTTGCCACAATGCGCTCAACTGTTTCTAGACAGGTTTTTTCTGTGGCTAGACGAGTGCTCGCAATTAAAGGAATCGTGGAAACTGACTTATACTTCACCGCTCCTAAAGAGTGGTAGGTATGCACTTGTTGAATTCTTTTGCGTTTTTTTAACTCCATTCCCACCCAGGAAGACATCCAATAGTTGGTGTGAACAACCGGATACTCAATCCCAGACTCGGCCTGAAAATCAAGAAACTTCTGCAAAAACTCTGGCAGAAACTCAAAGATTTCGTCCCGGGGTACAAAATCCTCAGGGCCTGCAACTAGACGGATGGTGCGGCAGTTGGGAGCGTGCTCCACAATCGTAGGCTGGCTAGCGCTGCTTTGGCGAGTAAACATGTCTACATGCCACCCTTGGCGGGCTAGTGCTTCACCTACTTGTCGCACATAAACGTTTTGTCCCCCAGCCTCTTCTTTACCAATCTCTACTGCAGGGTCGCCGTGGACGGAAATCAGGGCGACATGCTGATTTTTCAGAGGAAACATGGCTTTAAGCTTGTACCTAAAGTTAATAAAAAAATCTGAGCGAAATCGCTATCAAAATTGCTTTTGCTCTACGATTCAAATCCTAGGATTTACGACTTCTGAGTGCATCAGTCAGAGGAGATATTTCGTAATGTCCAGGCTTTTGATAGCAGATGGAATAGAGAGATTAATGGATGGTGTATTTAAAACAACAGCTCCGGAGAACCACGTTTTGCCTTGAGCATGGAACCTCTCCCGATCGCTAAACTTCAATGAACTTCTTGCTTGAAAACCTGATACAGCCTGTAGAAACCACAAATTAATCACATCACTATTTCAGGTCTCGGAATCACTGGATGGGTGATTCGGTATTGTCATACCAGAAGGTTTATTAAGTTTGCTCGATAGTATACACGCTAACTCAATATTTTCCAAAAAAGCTGTCAAGGATTAGCTGGAACAGGAATTCAGCTATTTTGAATCGGAGCTTAATTCCTGTTAGCTCAAAATGCGATCGCCATCAAAACTACAAATTAATCAGAGCCAATTATTGGCAGGACATAGTTAATAACATCAGCGGGGATCACGTAGTGCCAAGGCATGTAGCTAGAGAACCATAGAAACAAGGGATACGAATAGCTGCTTCACAAATCCGCTGAATT
Organism: Allocoleopsis sp.; assembly: GCA_036703355.1. Lineage (GTDB taxonomy): Bacteria > Cyanobacteriota > Cyanobacteriia > FACHB-46 > FACHB-46 > Trichocoleus. The sequence continues at coordinate 3,267 of DATNPE010000454.1, forward strand.
CTGGCCTACCTTGAGCGAGAGACAATTGCCCTCAAGACTAGAGAAGTACAGAAAAATTTAATTTTTAGAAACAAAATTGTTTGCTATTGGCTCGGCGGAGCACTATGAAATGTCGTGAAATCGCCCTGTCACTTTTATAGGCCCACAGTTATGCAGCTCACGAAAAGTTGGCAAACCCATAGCAGCCGCGATCGCCCTTAGCCGAACCGTGGGCTTTTTAGAGAAACAATTGGGTAAATAACTCCAACTGTAGGATAGAATGGTGAAGCCTCATGGCAAGGCTTGTTTCAGAGCCAACAGCCAACGAGCTACTAAAAGTTGTCAGTTGCTTGTTCATTCTGAGAAAAGTCTGCTATGATGTTTTATCGTCACCGTGGAGAGGTGGCTGAGTGGACGAAAGCGGCAGATTGCTAATCTGTTGTACGAATCGTAAGACCGTACCGAGGGTTCGAATCCCTCCCTCTCCGTTCAAGAAGCATATTCAAAGCGAAGGCTCAGAATCATCTGGGCCTTTTTTGTGGCTGATCGCTCAAGACCAGCTTGAGTTTCCCTAGCAATTCAGTCATGATTCATTTGCACCATAGACAGAGTATCTAATTCCAATGAAAAATTTTGCTTCAGCAGGTGGTCTGAGGCCTCGCCTAGCAATCACTTTAAGCATCACAACTTTAATTACAGGTTTACTCGCGACTGCCTGCCAGGAAACAACAAATACCAACCAAGGCAGTTCAGGCCAGAACAACTCAACTGGCTCAACGCCAGCGGCAACTACTAATGCCAAGGGATTAAAAATTGGTTCTCTCTTGCCAGCCACGGGTGACTTGGCACCTTTGGGTCAGGCCATGATTGCCTCTGTGCCGTTAGCAGTAGAGCGAGTGAATCAATGCGGCGGTGTGAATGGGGAGTCGGTGACGCTGGTGGCAGAAGATGACCAGACTGACCCCACCGCAGGTGCAGAAGGTATGACTAAGCTGGCTGAAGCAGATAGAGTTGCTGGTGTCGTGGGATCATTTGCTAGTAGCGTTTCTAGCGCCGCTGTAGATGTGGCAGCTCGCAACAAAGTGATGTTGATCTCGCCCGGAAGTACCAGCCCTGTGTTTACCGAGCGAGCGAAAAAAGGAGACTTCCAGGGGTATTGGGCCCGGACGGCACCACCGGATACCTATCAAGCGAGAGCTTTGGCGAAGTTAGCCAGCGATCGCGGTTACAAACGAGTTTCAACGGTCGTCAT
>DATNPE010000455.1:0-8072 GCA_036703355.1 Allocoleopsis sp.
TGTCAGCCAACTAGATGCCCACAAAGCCGAACTGAGCCGCTTAAAACAATGCGGTTTAATCGTGAGTGAGCCGATTGGGGTTTCTAAAGCCTGGAATGCGCTTGCGACCGCCTCCCAAGGGGATCTGTTGGTGATGGCAGCGGATGACCAAATCTATAACGATGCAGGATGGGATACGCGGCTCGACCAGGAAACCGCTAAATTCCCCGACGAGATTTTTTGCATGTGGTTTAACGAAGGGCACTGGGGCGAGAAGCTCTGCACCTTCCCCATCGTCAGCCGCAAATGGTGCTTGACCCTGGGCTACTTCATCACAGGTATTTTTGAGTGCTTGTATGATGACCTCTGGATTATGGATATCGCCAAGCGAGTCGGACGCTTGCACTACATTCCCGATGTGTTGACCGAGCATTTGCATTGGGGCTACGGCAAAGCTGAAATTGACTCCACTTACGAATTCAAGCAGGTAGATTCTCAGGGCAATCTCAAGCCTGCGGTGCGTCGCGATATGGATTTGTTTGGCCGCACTGCTCCCTACCGAGAAGCTGATGCTCGCAGAATTGCCGCTGTCATGCATGGGCCTGTGACGCTACAACCAGGCTTACCACCCATCGGTCGGCCTACCATTTTTAACGATGCCAAAGATGCGATCGCCCCCACCCCACAGCCTACCGTTCCACCCACTAAAACCCAAGTCGTCAACTTAGCGATCACCACGAACCAAGAAACCAAGCAGTTAAAGCTGTACTTGGATACCGAGAAATATACCCAACAGCTCATGCTGTCTCGGTTTAGCGCTGGCAAGCTGTACGAACCAGAGGTATCTGACTTCCTCATGCAAACGCTACGTCCCGGCGATCGCTTTGTGGATATTGGCGCCCATGTGGGTTATTTCTCACTACTGGCAGCTACCTTAGTCGGCAATTCTGGTAATGTGTTGGCTTTTGAAATGGAGTCAAACAATTACAAAAAAATCTTAGAGAACGTTGAACTAAACCAACTTTTGAATCTCAAGGTTCTCAATGTAGCACTAGGGGCTGAAACGAAAGAAGCGCAGTTTTTTGTCAATTTAGATAATGACGGGGGACATGCATTATGGAATGTAGGAGCGCATCAATTTAATCAAAAAAGCCGTACCAGTCAAGCCACCGAAAAAGTAAGGGTGACGACCTTAGATGAGGTCTTAAATCATCAGAATTTTTCCCCTCCTAAGATGATAAAAATTGATACTGAAGGGGCAGAGCTGCAAGTCTTAAAAGGCAGTATGAATACCCTTAAAATTCATCGAGTTCCTTACATTGTTTGTGAAGTGAATCGGTTTGGTTTACAGCAGATGGGAACCAACGAAACTGAATTGCGGGACTGGATGCGATCGCTCGGTTATGATGCCTATCTCATGCAAGCCACTTCCCCTAATTTAGTCAAGTTAGAACCCAATCAATATTGCGATACCAATAAGGTCTTTAACCTGTTATTTAGTCGTGTCTAAATGGGTTGTATTTCAGGTCGCGAGGAAGCAATGAACGATTGTCCGCTGGTCTGGATCATGATGGGGGTGGCTGGCTCAGGCAAGACAGTAGTGGGGCGATTGCTATCCGAACGCTTAGAAAGCGATTTTCTTGAAGGCGATCGCCGCCATTCCCAGGCCAACATCCTCAAAATGCTCTCCCACCAACCTTTAGAAGACGCAGATCGCCGCCAGTGGCTCTTAGAAATTGAGGACGACATTCGGCGAGTGAGCGATCGCAACCGCGAAACAGTCATCACTTGCTCCGCACTCAAACTTACCTATCGCAAGCAACTCACCGCATTGGGACGAGTTCAACTGGTTTACCTAGAAGTGCCGCCCGCCGAACTGGAACGCCGCCTCACTCAACGGCAAAATCACTACATGCAGTCTGCAATGCTGCAAAGCCAAATTGCTGCCTTTGAATCCATCAGCCCGGAAGAAAATGTCATCACGATCAATGGGCTTCTTCCTCCTATTGAGGCAGTCAACCAATTGCTTAGTCAGGCGATGCAACGATTCCCCAGCCTAAAACAACCTTGGTGGCAACGCTGCACTCAATAAGATTCTCTCCACTAACTTCAAGATTTCATGTAACAAACTGTTGCAAGAGGCGAAATAGTGGGCGAATGAACTGACAAACATTTAAGTGCAGCCAAGCCGTAGCATGACCAAACATATTAATTTCTTGGGATACAGCTTGTGGGTTCGAGACTATGTTGACCAAACATCCGACAAGATACCAGCCTCTAGAGCGCCTCTCTACAGCCCCATATCTCTAGCTGTCTATTGCTTCTTGACTCATTTTGGTATTGGTACACTCTTGTACAGCATTAACGTATTACGTCGCGGCTATTTATGGCGAGGTAGAGCGATCGCTGCATTATCAATCATATTTATAATTATTGAAATGTTTACTTCTACTTCTGGCGTATATTTCCTAGCACCTGGCAGAGACATCCTCAGTATGTTAGTTGCAGTTTGCCTATATAGCGCTGAAAAACCTCATTTTAACCGCGCTATGAGAGATGGCATTAAGACAGCAAGATGGTGGTTGCCATTAGTCTGGATTGTTGTAATCACCCTGTTCCTGCTGTTATTACAGTTCTTGTTATTAAATTAAAGGCTTATAATGGTGATTTAATAGCTAAGATAATAGAATATTTCGATTATTTATTTTGGTGGTTTTGCGCTCGCTTAATAATAGCATATATTTGGATTTATGGAATTCCAGCGAATCAACGATGAGTCTTTCAAAGATATGGAAGTTATTTTTTCAGAAAAACTGATTTATTGTGCTTTGGGTGTAATAAGTTTATTTGCTCTACTAGGATTTTTATTGTTTGGAACCATATCTACAGAGCTAACTTGTACTCGCTCGTCACATAACTTAGTCGAATGCAGCCTAGTTCGTAATACTTCTCTGCTCACAATGAGTCCTGTTAAAATCCTTGATCCATTGGCAGTAGATGTTATTATTAGACATCATTATAGGGTGACTTCCTACACTGCTGAAATCCGATTGTCCAATGTTTCATACACATTACCACTAATATCAACTTACAACTATAAGACTGCTCAAGATGTCGCCGATCAAGTTAATGCCTTTCTTCATAGATCTAATGCAGTTTTATTCTCAAAAATATTCCCAGAAAAAGTTAGATAAGCTATGAGGAGTTTGCGATTGCTGGCAGGAAGCGAATGGAGTTGAAGTCAACACTTTAACCGTTTGAAAGTTGCAAAAAATATGACTGAGTTTGTGGCTTTTATTCTAAATAAAGAAGCCAGTTTATGAAAGTACAGTATCCTCTATTTTCCCAGGTTGCCTTAGCTCAGGATTTGCCGGAGCAGAATTTGAAACGTGGGGATATTGCTACTGTTGTAGAGCACTTTTCCATGCCTGACGGAGAGGAAGATGGGTACAGTTTGGAAGGGTTTGATGTACCTCATGTCACCATCGAATTGGCCGCTTCACAGATTATTCCTATCATGCAGTGGCAGCAAGAAGAAACGATTTTAATCAAATTGCGCCAGCTATCGAGAGACAGGTTACTGCAATTAGAGGATTACCTTGACTTTCTTCTGCAAAAAGAGGAATCTGAGCAGCAAAACGCTTAACAACCTGCAAGTTGAATAACTACAAATTGAGTCCTTTGAGACAGCGTTGTACTTGTTTTTCCCAGGTCCAATCTTGCATGAAATGTGCGGCGGCTTGGCCTTTGGCTTGGGCGGTTTGGTAGTCGGTGTAGACCTGTTCTAAAGCTTCGACGATTTCTTCTACGTCTGATTCGCCCCAGCCTTCTACGCCTTGGAAAATGGGAATGGGTTTGGCGGGTTTTTGGTGGGTGAGGGCGTAGCAGCGATCGCTTCCAATCAAGTCTAAGTGCCCTGTGTTGGCTGAGAGAATGGTTGGTAAGCCGCAAGCCATACTTTCCATTGCGACTAAGTTGGTGCCGCCTTCGGCTCGGTTTGGAAACACCGCCACATGAGCTTCGCGAATAATTTGCCCGACCATATGATTGGGAATCGGGCCAATATCAATACAAGCATCGGCAGGAATCCCATTCGCCACAAGCCAATCCACCACGCGCAACCGACCATCTGGCTGAACGGCTGGCACACCTTTCACATGACCCGATTGCTCCAGACCCAACATAAATTGCGGCCAGAAATTGTGCCAAGCGGTAAGCAGTAAGGCATCGGGATGGCGATCGCGAAATGCCCGAAATGCTGCCACCACCATATCTTGGCCTTTGCGGTACTCCAGTTTGCCACCGGAAAAAATTACAAAGCGATCGCGAAACAGATTGGCTTTGGGTGCGGGATGAAAAATCGCGGGGTCAATGCCTTGGGGGGCGTTGTAGACATTCTCTAAGCCGTAGCTCTGTAACACTTCAGCGTTCCAAGCTGAGCCTGCCACGATCGCGTCGTAGGTTTTAGCTTTGGCGATGGCTTCTGGTTTTAGAGCTGTATCTTCAAAAAACACCACGCCAAAATTGCGCTGACCGGAGACTCGGGGCAACAGTTTAGAGTCAAAATCTTTGCCCAGAGCGTAGAAGACGGGAATATCTAAGCTGACTTGCTGGTTGGGGTAGTTAGCTAGCAGGTTTTGTAGATTTTGCTGTTGGGCGATCGCGGGACGCAACAGCACTTGATGCAGCGGATTCAAAAGTTCTGAGGTGACTGAGGCGGGGGTCAGCAACATCGGGGCAAAGTGGGGATGTTGCTGCAACTGGAGGGTGAAGTTGATGCCATAAACTCCCCATCCAGTCATTAAGCTGAGCTGCCAGCCGATACCAATGGGTTTCACAGCCTTTGGGTTGGCTGGAGGTGCTGGGGTGACGTTGGTAGAAGTATTAGTTGGAGTCGCTGCTGCGAATTCAGGAGCAGGCTGGGGCATGGTAGGAAGCGAAGGGGTGGATGGCGATGGTGTCTCGACTAATATTTGCAGTGCTGCCTGGACACGGCTGAGTACAGCAGCCCAATCACCGGGTTGTTGCTGACGGAACAGCCGCATTGTGGGGTACCAAGGGCTATCTTCGCGTTCTAGCAGCCAGCGCCAGTCGGGAGCGAAGGTGAGGAGTACCCAGACAGGTTTGCCCATTGCCCCTGCTAAGTGCGCCACAGAGGTATCCACGGTAATCACCAGATCAAGTTGAGCGATCGCGGCGGCGGTATCAGCAAAGTCATGCAACTGCGAACTCAAATCCTCAACAGTTGCACCCTCACTGCTGAGTTGAGCCAGCTCGGCAATGGAGGCATCTTTTTGCAAGCTGTAGAAGCTGACTCTGGGAATCTGCAACAACGCCCGGAAATAATGTGGCGCACAGGAGCGGTGATGGTTGTTTTGATTGGTGCGGCTGCCCGACCAAACGATGCCCACTTTGAGATAATTGGCAGGTGCGGTTAACTGGACGGCTGACTGTGCGGGCGGGAAAAGGTAGGGAACAGCAGCGGGTACAGTGTTGACTGTGGTGCCAAACAAGCGTGGCAAACTCAGCAATGGTGTATGGACATCAAAGTCAGGCAGGGGCGCTTCTTGAGCTACAAGTTGACCGATGCCACGAACTCCAGATAAAAGCCGCAGCAGGGGCGCTTGGCATTCCACAATCACCCGTCCGCCCCGTTCAGCGACCAAAGCGGCATAGCGAATGAACTGAATCGTGTCGCCAAAGCCTTGCTCGGCATGGAGCAAAATGGTTTTCCCCTGTAAGTCAGAACCATCCCAAAGCGGTTGGGTGAAAGGTCGAGGTCGTCGGTGGGGTCGTCGCCAGCGCCATTCGTACTCAGTAAAGCCCTGAATAAAATCTCCGCCCAAAAGCCAAGCCAAAGCCCGATTCCAATGGGTTTCAATATCGTCAGGATTGGCTTCTAGGACGCAGTTATAGGCCGCGATCGCCTGATCCACCTTGCCTTGACAGCGATAAATCAACCCTAGGCTGGCATAAGCATTCGTGAAGGTGGGGTTCAGGGCTAAAGCTTTTTGGCAATGGTCGATCGCCTCTGCAAACTTGCCTTGTTCTCGCAGCGTGGCGCTGAGGTTGGCATGGGCTTCGGCAAAGTGGGGTGCGATCGCCAAAACCCGGTTGTAGTAGGCGATCGCTTGGTCAAACTGGTGTTTTTGGTGAGCGATGACTCCGAGCAGATGGAGGGCATCGAGCTGGTCAGGGTCTTGCTGCAACACCTGAAAGTAAATGGCGCTGGCTGCTTCTAGTTGGTTGGTTTGGTGTCGTTTGAGGGCGATGGTGATCGCTGCCTCCAAATCATCTAGAGGAGTGGGTAGACGACTGGCTAGTAATTTTTGCAGTGCTTGACCCACTCGCTCGATCACCTCAGGCCAATTTCCTGGAGCGATTTGCCGAAACAAGCACATGTTGGGATACCAGGGGCTATCTTCGCGATCGGTGAGCCAGCGCCAATCTGGGGCCGTGTCAAGCAATAACCAGACAGGTTTACCCAAGGTTCCTGCCAAGTGGGCCACGGAGGTATCAATGGCAATCACGAGGTCGAGTTGGGCGATCGCGGCGGCGGTATCGCTGAAATCTTGCAATCGTGAACTTAAGTCTTGAATGGCGCTGGAGTTGGGTAATTGTGTGAGATCGGCAATTTGTGGGCCTTTTTGCAAACTGTAGAATGCTACTCCCGGCAGCTCTAGCAGGGGCAAAAACTGCTGGAGGGGGCAAGAGCGCTGCTGATTGTGGGGATGGGTAGGGTTGCCTGACCAAACCAAACCGACTTTAAGCTGAGTTTCGGGTGGAGCAGCTAAAGGCAGGCTGGTGTGTGGAGGCTGCAAGTAAGGCACTTGGGCAGGAATGCTCTCCAGTTGAGTGCCTAAAATCTTCGGCAAGCTCAATAGTGGCGCATGGACATCAAACTTGGGGATGGGTTGACCTTCGACGATGAGCTGTTCAATGTGGGGCAGCGGTTGAATCAACGTCGCCAACGCTTGCTGGCAAGCTACCACGATGTGGCCTCCCTTCTGCGCCACTAGGTCTAGGTAGCGAATAAACTGAATCGTGTCGCCGAACCCCTGCTCTGTATGAATCAGAATCGTTTTGCCTGACAAATCAGAACCATCCCAAAGCGGACGTTTGAACGCTTGCGGCTTCATGTCCGGTCGTTGCCAGCGCCACTCGTATTCCTCAAAGCCTCGCCTCAAGTCACCGACTCGTAATAGCGCGATCGCTCTACTAAAGCGAGCATCGACATGCTCAGTGTTAACAGCGAGGGCTCGGTTGTAGCAAGCCATTGCCTCGGTATAGCGGCCTTGTTCCTCCCAGATCGTCCCTAAATTGTTGTAGGTCATGGCGTAATTGGGATTGAGAGCGATCGCCTGCTGATAATGCGCGATCGCTTCCGCCGCACGACCTTGCTCTTTCAGTGCGGCTCCTAAATTGTGGTGTAGTTCAGCCGCTTCAGGGTTGAGGGCGATCGCTTGTTGGTAATGAAAAATCGCCGTCTCAAGTTGCCCGGTTTGGCTGAGGACCACGCCCAGATTGCTGTGAGCTTCAGGGAAATTGGGTTTGAGTGCCAAGGCTTGCTGATAGTAGGCGATCGCATCAAAGTTGCGCTTCTCAGCGGCGGCTAATGCTCCCCGCAACTGCCAAACCTCGGCATGATCGGGTTGCGCTTCTAGGATGTGCTGATACAGTTCTTCTGCTTCAGCCAGACGACCTGCTTGATGGTGTTGGATAGCTGTTTTTAGAAGTGTCGTCCAATCTGCCTGTGGCTGAGCACTGGTTGACCTCTCCCCGCCTGCGGCACCCCTCTCCTGTAGGAGAGGGGATGGGGGTGAAGTTTGGCTGTTGTCTAGTAAGTATTGGTTAGGCTGAGCGATCGCCTCCTGTAGTGCTGCTACCACTCGCGCAAATACACCTGCCCAATCACCATATTGAGCTTGGCGGAACAAGCGCATGGTGGGATACCAGGGTGTGTCTTCTCGCTCTAGCATCCAGCGCCAATCGGGAGCAAACGCCAGCAGCACCCAAACGGGTTTACCCAACGCTCCAGCTAGATGGGCCACTGCGGTATCGACCGTGATGACTAAATCCAGTTGGGCGATCGC
>DATNPE010000456.1:0-7216 GCA_036703355.1 Allocoleopsis sp.
CACCCAGACAGTAGAAGATGTTGACGTGGGGAGGTACGTATTTGCTGGTGACGTCATCAGCGAGGGCCTGAATTTCCAGGCGCTCCTCAAACCAGTCGTACACTTTTGCCATAGAGCAAGAGTTCCTAAAACATGTATTGCTGTTTGTGACCTTTCTAGTCTCTCAGAAGAACGAGAATCTTGGGGAGTCAGCTTGGGTTAGCCGCTGATCCCAAGAATTGCTTGAGAGACTGTCAATAAGTGCAGAATTCTAGATTGTGGCTGATCTAGGCTGAGCTTATTGAGTGCGGATGTTCTATCCATCCTAGTGATTAGGCTAAATGGATGGGCCAACTCACAGGAGTCTACAAAAAATGTAACATAGACCAGAAGAGGATTTCATGCTGAGCAATTCCAGACGTTAGGGATCTCGTGATCTAAGATTCGGTGCCATGCAAAAAAAGTGGATCGTTCGGATAGGGTTGTTGCTGATCGTGCCAATGATGGTGGTTCTAAGCTGGTCAACTCCAGTTTGGGCTTTTACAGAGGAGCAACGGTTGGTGAATGAGGTTTGGCGGATTGTGAATCGCTCCTATGTGGATGAATCTTTCAATCACCAAAATTGGCGATCGCTGCGTCAGCAAGTCCTCAGTCGTCCACTCAATAACCGTGAGGCTGCCTACGAGACGATCCAGCAAATGCTGGCGAGCTTAGATGACCCCTTCACGCGGCTGTTACGCCCCGATCAATACCGCAGCTTGCAAACTAATACTTCTGGTGAGCTAACAGGGGTTGGTTTGCAAATCGCTCTTGATCCAGACACGAAGGAGTTGAAAGTCATTGCTCCGCTCGAAAGTTCTCCCGCTGAGCAAGCAGGGATTCGCCCCGCCGATCGAATTGTGCGGATTGATGGGGTTCCCACGGCTAAGTTGTCTTTGGATGAGGCGGCTGAACGTATGCGCGGGGCGATCGGCAGTCGGGTTGTATTGACTGTGGCGAGAGAAGGTGGATCAGAGCTAGATATTCCGGTGGTGCGCGATCGCATTGCGATTAATCCGGTTTATGCCCAGTTGCGGCAGTTGCCTGATCGTCCTCCGATTGGTTACATCCGTCTCAATCAGTTCAATGCCAATGCCACCGTGGAGTTGGCAAAAGCGGTGCATCGCTTGGAGGATCAAGGGGCTGAGGGTTACATTCTCGACCTCCGCAACAATCCAGGCGGTTTACTACAAGCAGGGGTAGAGATTGCCCGCCTGTGGTTAGATTCAGGCACCATTGTTTACACCGTCAACCGCCAAGGCATCCAAGACAGTTTTGAAGCAGATGGCCCAGCCCTAACGCAAGACCCCTTGATCGTTTTGGTGAACCAAGGCACTGCCAGCGCCAGCGAAATTTTGGCAGGGGCGTTGCAAGACAATGGCCGCGCTCAGTTAGTGGGTGAGAAAACCTTTGGCAAAGGCTTGATCCAATCCCTATTTGAACTTTCGGATGGCTCTGGTTTGGCGGTGACAGTGGCGAAGTATGAAACACCCAATCACCACGACATTAATAAGCTAGGAATTACACCCGATCGCGTAGTGCCGCTAGAAGCGATTACCCGTGAGCAGGTGGCGACTGAGCAGGATCAGCAGTATCAAGCTGCGGTCGAATTACTCACCCAGCGTTCTGTGTTGGCGGGTGCTGCCTAATTCCAGTCGCACGTATCATGATCCCTTGCATGGGGCGATCGCGTTGGATAACAGTGATCCAACCGAGGCTTTGTTGATTCGCCTAATTGATACGCCTGCTTTTCAGCGGTTGCGGCGAATTCGTCAGCTTGGTCCTGCCAGCCTCACGTTTCATGGCGCAGAAGGCTCCCGCTTTACCCATTCTTTGGGGGTCATGGCGATCGCGCGGCGAGTGTTCGATCGCATTGCCAAACGTTACCCCCAAGTGCAGCCTTATCGTCCGATCGTGTTGTGTGCGGCGCTGTTGCATGACATCGGGCATGGTCCCTTCAGTCATACCAGCGAAGAAATTTTTGGTAATCACCACGAAGCTTGGACAAGGCGGATCTTGCGAGCATCTGCACCTGTGCGACAACTGCTAGACGGTTTTGATCCTAGCTTGGTGGAGAGCCTGGAGCAGGTCTACTTAAAAAAATATCCGGTGCCGTTTGTTTGGCAGTTGGTTTCCAGTCAGCTCGATTGCGATCGCCTTGATTATTTGATGCGCGACAGCTACTTCACGGGGGCTTCCTACGGCAAGCTGGACCTCGATCGGATTTTGATGGCCCTGAACTATGACCCGGTGAGTCAGCAGTTGGTGGTCGCTGGTAAAGGCATGGCTGCGATCGAGCACTATTTGATCGTGCGGTACTTTATGTATGCCCAGGTTTACAACCACCCCAAAAACATTGCGGCAACTTGGGTGCTGGAGCAAGCATTTCGGCGGGCCTGTGAGCAATTTGCTCTCGGTAGTATCACAGCAGATGACACGGTTAGCGCTTGGATGATGCAATCTAGGACAGCAGAAACCGTTGGGTCCAGAGTCAATCAAGCGGAAATGTTGTCACTGTCGTATTACTTAGCTGCTGATGATGGTGTCTTGACCTATCACCTCCAACGCTGGCAGCACTGTACTGATCCAGTGTTAGCTGATTTGTGCCGCCGCTTCCTCGATCGCGACCTCCTAAAAGCTTTAGATATTTCCAGCCTAGACACCGCTGAACAAGAAAAATTGATGCGACAAGTTTCCCTTTGGCTGGCTCAATCAGGTTTTAGCCCCATTCACTATGCTGGCATACGAGTGGCTCGCAACCGTGGTTACACCATTTATCAACGCGGCATTAAGCTACAAACCTCTGTAGGGTTGCAGGAAATTAGTGAATTATCGCCACTAGTAAAAACCCTTACTCAGCCTGTGCAGCGAGTTTGGCTGGTCTACCCCAGTGAGATTGAGTCCTTAGTTGTCAAATTTTATCCAAAACTCAACCCTGCGTAACCGATTTCTCTGATTAGTCTGCCGAACGTTCTATCTCTCTAGTCGTAGGGAACAATGGCTACAGGGGTGGTGTAACAAACGGAAAACTGAACTGCACGCTATGTACTTCATATCAATTGCTACATCAGTACTAGCTAGAAAAACTTAGATTAGAACTGGTGCCTCTATTCACTCAAATTGCGATATCAGGCGGGTCTGACTTGTTGATAACCAAGCTAGCGAAGTGGGCTGCTTGAGCTGCGTCTTGGGCTGAAAGGTTCTATGTGTAATGTTGATCGTCAGTATTTCCAAAAAACTGCAAGTTATCGCCGTCTGGACTTGCTGAGACACAGGCAATGGTTATTTTTACGATGAATAATAAGTATGTGCTGAAGCAGTCCAGTTGTCTGACCTTGGCCTCTACCTTGCTTGAGTTCTTGACAGAGCAATCTGATTTGAACCTAGCGTGGATTGGCTGGAAAAACTTGCAGGTGACGCCTCTACAGCTTGGTTTAGCCCTTGATACTATTGCTGATCATGATGATCAAATTGCTCCAAGCTTTCATAGCGCTTCTGTAAACAGCTACATCCAGCTGAGGCCAGAAAGCCAAAGCCAGTCGCGATCGCCCTTGACCTCCCCACCTGCCGCGATTGAAGCAGTGAGCTTAAATCCTTGGGTCGCCTGTGGCTCAGCGCTAGAGCAACTGCCAACTTACCTACAACTTGCATCAACACCTGATAGCTCGCTGATGTTCATCTTAGGGATGGGCGATCGCTGCCAAGTGTTGTGGCAGGCTGTAGCCACTGCCTCGCATCCAGCAACAGAGACTCACTCTGAACCTGAATATCACATCAATTTGATTCATGATGCAGCCAATATTACTCACTTTTGCGCCGCTCTAAAGCATCAGTGGGTGAGTATGCCCAGGATGACAGCGGCTCTTGACCAGGCGATCGCAGCTCCCCCGCCGACGGATACCGCCACAGTTCAAAGTGACCTGACTTTGAGGCTACTGACAGCGTTGTCAGCCCAAGCATCGCAGTCTCCAATGCCAATAGCTGCCAGCTCCAGTCTAGGAGAACCCAATGCTCAGACCGCTTTAGACACTCGTCCCAGCGTCACAACCATCTACCAGCAACGCCACTGGTTGCAACAGGAAAAACTACTGCATGAGCTGCTGCATATCAGTAGTAGTTCCTTGGACCCGCAAACAATTTTACGCCGCTCTGCTGAAGTCATTCGAACCATTTTTAATGTCAGCCGTTGCTTAGTGGCTTTTTACAGCCCCAAGGATCATCGGGTGGTGTGGGGTGCGATCGCGCGATCGCCGGAACTACTGACTTGGGATCGGCATACTCACTATCCTGCTTGGGCAACGGTAGAGCGATTAATTCACAAGCACAATCACCTCAGTACTTGGGTCTCTGATGAATTGCCATTCCTCACAGAGCACCGTGAAGTTGATGGAGTGGGGTCGGCGCGGGCAGCGCTCTCCAGTTGGACCCAATCTCATCCCAAACATGCCGATAAGTGGGTGGGTGGGTTTCTCTGTATAGAGCAGTGGGAGCGCGATCGCGTTTGGCAACCCGAAGAAATGTATTTGCTTCACATGGTGATTCACCAGATTGAGCAAGTCCTCTATCAAGCCTTGATTTATCAACAAGCAGATGAGCGAGTGCAGCGGGCTGCCCTAGTCAATCGCTTGGTCGCTCAGATCCGCGCTTCGCTGGATTTGTCTCACATTTTTGAGACGGTAGCGATGGAGCTGGGACAACTCGTGGTGGTGGATTGCTGTAGCATTTTTCAGTACTTAGAGCCCCAACAGAGTTGGCAAGTGCAGACGGAATACCGCTTGCATCCAGAAGCATCCTCAGCCGTTGGAGCCACTATATTTGAAGCGATTCACCCTTACACCGCTCGCTTACGCAACTTACAAATTGTTCAAATTAGTGACGTTCGGACGCTCAAGCCCTGGCAGACAGACAAAGCCGCAACTGAGGCGGCTGGGGCTTGGCTGATTGTCCCGATTCACTATCACCAAACTCTGTGGGGCTGCATCTCGTTTCGCCAAGACCATTACCCCCGCTACTGGCATGGGTCTGAGGTAGAACTGTTAACGGCAGTAGCAGATCAGTTGGCGATCGCGATCCATCAAGCGACCCTCTACCAACAAATTCAGCAGCACAATCAAACTCTAGAGGCCCAGGTAGCACAGCGTACTGCCGAGCTAGAACACTTCTTTGATGCCCTCCCTGATCACATTTTCGTCATGCAGCGCGAAGGCATGACTTTATCTTTTTGTAATCACGCTTTCGCCAACTCAACGGGTTACGAAGACCGCCAACGCATCCGAGGCAAATCCATCTTTGAGTGTCTGCCTAGTAGCTTGCTGAACCATTTTGCTGAACAGAATTTACAGGTTTTTCAGTCAGGTCAAACGCTGCACGCTCAAGAAACCATTGTCTTTCCCGGCGGTACGCGCCACCTGGATACATTCAAAGTGCCCCTGAAGAAACCCAACGGAGAAGTTTACGGCTTGCTAGGAACTTCACGGGATATCACCGAGCTGATTGAAACGCGGCAAGCTTTATCGGAACGCACCGAACAACTTCAGGATGCTCTAACGGCTGCCTGTAAAGCTAGTCAGGCGAAAAGTGAGTTCCTGGCCACCATGAGCCATGAGCTACGCACACCGCTGACATCCGTGATTGGCATGTCTTCGGCACTACTCAACTGCTTATTTGGCTCGTTAACGCCTAAACAAAGCGAGTACTTACGCATCATTCACAATAGCGGTACCCACCTACTGCAACTCATTAACGACATTCTGGATCTATCGAAAATTGAGGCAGGTAAAGCATCTTTACAAATTAGTCGTTTCTCGCTTCAGGAGACAGCTGAACAAAGCGTGGCATTACTGCGAGAAAAAGCTCAGGTGCAAAAGTTGGTTTTGCATGCAGACCTAGCGGGTTTACAAAACTGCGATCGCTTTGTTGGGGATGAACGCAGAGTTAAACAAATTCTGCTGAATTTACTCTCCAATGCCATCAAGTTTACGCCTCAGGGAGGTCAAGTTTGGCTACGCATGCGCTGTGATGGGAACACTGCCACCATTGAGGTAGAAGATACAGGCATTGGTATCGCTCAAGATAAGCATCATCTGATCTTTGAAGCCTTTCAGCAAATTGATAGCGCCCTAAATCGTCGGCATGAAGGGACTGGGTTAGGATTGGCTTTGACTAGACAGCTCGTGGAAATGCACAACGGCAGCATTAGCTTCAAGTCTCAGGTTGGGGTCGGAACTGTTTTTACAGTACATCTGCAAGCTCAGTTGCCCAAAGGAGAAGTCAATTGGTCCCTCGCTAACCCCACGGAAATTTAGTATCCCACCGCTAGCCCTGACATCGCCCGACTAGCTTTTAGAAAGAAGCAGAAGTTAGGTCTCCTCGCTCATAGCGACGGCGGTACAGTAGCTCTAGCTGCCCCCCATATTCCTGAATCAAGGCTACCTGTCGTTGGTATAGACCACGAAACGTATTGGCAAACAATAGGGTGAAGATAGCCACGATCAAGCCGGAAGCGGTCGAAATCAAAGCTTCACTGATGCCAGCTGTGACTCCTGTAGTGCTGGTACCTCCCACGTCTCCCACTCGCAGGGAGGCAAAAGAGCTAATTAAGCCCAAAATCGTACCTAGCAATCCCAACAATGGTGCCACACTGATCACGGTCTCAAACACTGTATTAAAGCGCTTGAGCAAGGGAAGCTCTGCCTGGGCTGCGCTCTCCAAAGCCAAACGAAACTCTTCTGGGGAAGGCTGCTCTAGCTCCAAGGCAGACAAAAAAATTCGAGTAATCGGTAAATCAGTATTTTGCTCTAGTTTTTGAAATGCAGCTTGAGGGCTGCGCTTATACAGGTTCAATGCTTCACGCACTACTCGGTCTTGCCGTTGGGTAATGCGGAACCAAAAGGCTCCCCGCTCCAAAATTAAAGCCACCGCCAGGATAGACAACCCTAGCAGTGGCCACATTACCACCCCGCCTAAGATAAATAAGTTGACGAATGCCATGCGACTGAGCTTTCAGAAGAGAAACAAGTTCATCTTGAACAGCTTACCAGTTCACTCTAGCCTCCGCGATTAACTACCTGGAAAGCGCTCAACTTGGGCATAGCCGCTAAAAACCAGTTTTTTCCCTTGCGTTTCCAAGCGATTGATCCGCATCATCACACCATCTAGGTTAAAGCGATCGAGGTCAACCATCTCGTTGAGTATTTGA